>NZ_JBFAIU010000316.1:0-8807 GCF_040654855.1 Asanoa sp. NPDC050611 | reverse complement strand
GGACACCACGGCGGACGCGGTGCTGCACCAGCTCACCGACCTCGCCGGTGCGGACGGCGCGGCCACGGACCGGCTGCGCCGCGTGGGCACCCGCAACCTGGTCGACGCGGCCCGGTCCGCCGGCGCCACACGGATCGTCGCCCAGTCGCTGGCGTTCGCGTACGCACCGGGGGAGAAGCCGGCGTCCGAGAGCGACCCGCTCGACGCCGGCGCGGCCGATCCGCGCGGAGCGATGGTGGACGGCCTGCTCGCGCTGGAGGAGACGGCGTCCGAAATGGACACAGCGGTGCTGTTGCGGTACGGCGTCCTGTACGGCCCGGGCACCTGGTACAACCCCGGCGGCGCCGTCGCCGCGGCCCTGTCCGGCGACACCGACGCCCGGCTGATCGCCTACCTCGTGGCGGACTCGTCGGTCACCTCGTTCCTGCACGTGGCCGACGCCGCCCGGGCGTCCGTGGCCGCACTCGACTGGCCCGGCGGGCCGGTGAACATCGTCGACGACGATCCCGCTCCGGGCCGCGACTGGCTTCCGGTCCTGGCCTCCGCCTTGTCGGTGCCGGCCCCGCCGGCTCGGTCCGGCCAGGTCGCGTGGGCCCGCGGCGCGTCCAACGACCTCGCCCGTTCCCGCGGCTGGCAGCCCGAGTTCCCGACGTGGCGATGCGGCTTCGCCGCCCTGGCGTCCCGCCGCTAGCGCGCCAGTGAGGCGCGGACGTGCTGACGGGCGTCGTGGATGCGCGACTTGAGCGTGCCGACCGGGATGGCCAGGTGCTCGGCGATCTCTTCGTAGGACAGCTGGCTCAAGTCCCGCAGCACCAGCGGGGCGACCAGTTCCGGGCGGTGCGCCTCGAGGCGTTCCAGCGCGTCCAGCAGGTCGAGCCGCGAGCCCGCGATCACGCTGGTCGTGCGCGGGTCCGCGGCGTCGAGCGGGAGCACCGCCGACGGCTGTTCGTCGGCCCGGCGCTTGAGGCTGCGGTACGTCTGCCGCGCGCAGTTGGCCGTGACCGCGTGCAGCCAGGTGGAGAAGCGCGAACGGCCGGCGAAGCCACCGATGTTGCGCGCGACCTGCAGCAGGGCGTCCTGGCACGCTTCCTCGGCGTCCTGGCGGCAGGGCAGGAACCGTAGGCACTGCCGCAGAACCCGGGGTTCGATCTCGACGAGCAGCGCGTCGAGTGCGCCGGCGTCGCCGGTCGCCGCGCTGCTGGCCAGTTCCTCCAGCGCACGATCTGGTGCCATGCCCGTTCCTCCCCGTTGCGTGGCTCATAATACGGGCGTGCCAGTGCCCGACAAGATCGGCCGATACCGCGTGCTGCGGCGGATCGGGTCCGGTGCCTTCGCGACGGTGTGGCTCGGTGCCGACGACGAACTGGACGCGTCGGTCGCCATCAAGGTGCTGGCGGACAACTGGTCGTACCACTCCGATCTGCGCACGCGCTTCGAGCAGGAGGCGCGCATCATGCGGCGGGCCGATTCGGCCTTGCTCGTGCGGGTGCTCGACGTCGGTGAGCTGCCCGACGGGCGGCCCTATCTGGTGATGCCGTACGCCGCCGGCGGCACCCTCGCGGACCGGCTCGCCGCCGGGCCGTTGCCGGTGCGGGAGGCGCTGCGAATCGCGGTCGACATCGCCGGCGCCGTGGCGGTGCTGCACGAGGCCGGCGTGCTGCATCGCGACCTGAAGCCCTCGAACGTGCTCTTCCAGCCCGCTCCGGGCCGGGATCGCGTGCTCGTCACCGACCTCGGGCTGGCCAAGGCGCTCGCGAACGCGTCGGGTTTCACCGTCGCCGCCGGCACACCGGGCTACATGCCGCCGGAGCAGGCCACACCGGGCGGTGGGCTGGACACCCGCGCCGACGTCTACGCGATCGGCGCGACCCTGTTCCACATGCTGACCGGCCGCCCGCCCGAGCCGGCCTGGTCGGTTCCCGGCCGCTCGGACCGGGTGCCCCGGCCGTCCCAGGTGCGCCCCGGTGTTCCGTCCATCGTGGACGACGTCGTCCGGCGGGCGTTGCAGGCCGACCCCCGCCAGCGCTGGGCGTCCGTCGACGCGATGCTCGTGGCCTTGCGCGCGGTCGCCGCCGAGGCGGAGCGGGAGCGCAGCCGTGGCCGGGTGCTGCGCTGGTTCGGCCGGGCCGCCGGCGTCGCCGTCTCGCTCGCCGCGGTGCTCACGACGACCAGCGCCGGCGCCACGCTCCCGGCCCGGCACGGCTGGGTCCGCGTTTCCGATGCCAGCGGCGCCCTCTCGGTCGCGGTGCCGCCCGACTGGGCCGGCCAGCTCAAGGACGACGGCTGGAACCCCGGTGTCCTGCGACTTCCGGCCGGCCGCGCGCCGGGCCTCGTCGCGGCGCCGGACCTGGCGGTCTGGCCGGATCCGGCGAGCGGGATACCAGGGGTGTTCGTCGGCGCGAGCAAGGCCCTCGCCGGCGGCGCGGCGCCGGCGTTGCCCAGCCACCCGTCGTGCGTGGAGCAGGCCGCGCGCACGGTTGACGTGGGTGGCAACCCGGCGCGGGTGCGGCGGTGGACGTCGTGCGGCGCCTCGGTCTCGTTCAGCGAGGTCGTGCTCGCCATGCCGCCCCGCGGCTTCGGCGTCTACGTGCAGGTCAAGCAGGTCGGCGCGGCCGACCTGACCGACGAGATCCTGGCCGGCCTGCGGCTCTCCGGCTCATTGGCACCGCAGGCCGGTCGGCTTCACTCGTAGCAGTCCTGGTGCGTGTGCTGCAGGGTCACGCTGTTGACCTTGCCGCCGTCGGTCGTGATGCGGTACCTGGTGTCCTTGGTCAACGTCACCCAGCCCCTGACGAAGTCGCCGTTCGTGTCGACGATCTCCCAGTTCGGGTAGATCCGCTGCAGTTCGGCCGCTGACGTGCCGACGCCTACGCCTTCGGGCGTCTCCACGCCCTTCCATGCCGCGATGCTGACGATGCCGTACCTCGGGGACCAGAGGACGCCGCCGGCGGCTTTGGACCCGGCGTCGCGCAGGTGGGCGCCCCGGCAGCCACTGTCGTCGAACGTCGTGACCAGGCCCGTCGCCTCGGCCTGCCGCACGCTCATACCGATCTTCAGTGCGCCGTAGCCCTCGTGGCCCAGGATCGGTGCGTCGTTGCCTTCCGGGTCCGGGGCGACTGGAGAGGTGGGCGGCGACGATGGCGGCGGGGTCGGCGGCGTGGTGGTGGGTGCGGCGGAGGTCGGTGTCGGTGCGCCGGCAGGTGCTGCGTCGCCGGCCTGGTGCTGGACCGGCGACGAGCAAGCGGCGACCAGCAGCAGGCCGGCGAGGGCGCCGGCGAAGGGAAGTGCCCGCATCATGACTCCTGGCAACTCGGTTCGGGTTGTTGTCGAAGGGTTCGATGCACCGGCACCGGAGTTTGTTCGCGCCCGTTGAGTCGTGAATCCGTCAACTAGCAGGACCGGCTCAGCACGTCCGCCACCTCGCCGCTGCCGAGCTCCGACAGCAGCGACAGCGACGCGTGCCATTGCTCGCGGGCGATCGTGCCCAGGCCGTTTGCCCGGGCGATGTCGCCGAGCAGCCGCAGGGCACGGGCCTCGCCGAGCCGGTGGCCGGTGGCGCGGTGGCTGGTGAGCGCCCGTTGTCCACAGTCGACGGCACGGTCGATGTCGCCGCCGCGCAGGGCGACGCTGCCGAGCACGAGGTACGCGTTGCCCGCGAGGATGCGATGTCCCGCGCGCTGCGCGTCGGCCAGCGCGGCGGCGGCGACCGTGGCCGCCTCGGTCAGGTCGCCCGTGTCCCGCAGGGCGGCGGCGAGGCCGACGTTGGTGCGGGTGCGCACGTACGCGCTGCCGGCGTCGAGCAGCGCCAGCCCCTCCCGGTGCTCGGCGATCGCCCGCTCCGGGCCGCCGAGCCAGTGGTGCACGGTGGCGAGCAGCGACCGGATGTCGCCCTCGACCATCGGGTCGGCCGCCTCGCGGGCCTTGGCCAGCGCCGCCTCCGCGTTGGCCAGCGCGCCGGTCAGGTCGCCCTGGTCGCGTTGCACGGTGGCCAGACCACCGAGCAGGTGCGCTTCGGAGTGCGCCTCGGCCACGTCCGTCCGCAACTCCATCGCGGCCCGGAACCGGTCGGCCGCGGTCGCCTCGCCGAGCAGGTGCTCGACCGCGGCGAGGTTGTTCAGCGCGACCACCTGCCCTCCCGGGGACCCGATCTCCTCGTGCAAGGCCAGCGCGGTCACGCAGCAGTCGGCGGCCCGGCGCAGCTCGCCCAGGTCGTGGTAGAGCGCGCCGAGCGTGATCAGCGTGCTCGCCTCGCCGGCGGCGTGGTTGTTGGCCCGGTGCAGTTCCAGCGCCCGCTCGCTGCTGCGCGCGGACCCGGCGAGGTCGCCCTGGCTCTGCCGGGCGAGCGCGATGCTGGAGTGCATCGCCGCCTGGGCGCGCAGGTCGTCCTCCGCCTCGGCGGCGGCGAGGCTCGCGCGGACCGCGGCGAGCCAGTCGACGGTGTTCCTGGTCTGCCAGAAGTAGCCGCGCAGGGCGTCGGTGAGCTGCCACGCAGCGTGGTGCGGCCCGGCGGTCGCGGCATGGGCGATCGAGGCGAGCAGGTTGCCGTGCTCGGCGTCCAGCCAGGCGAGCGCCGCCGGGTTGCCGGCGAAACCCTCGACCGGCGGCAGGTCGGCGAGCGGCAGCCGCACCAGGTGTGGGTAGAGCCGCCGCCCGGCGGCGTCGGCGGTGGCCAGGTAGTGGGTGTGCAGGCGAGCGACCGCCGCCTCCGCCTCGCCGGGGTCGCTCAGTTCGCGGGCGTACGCGCGGAGCAGGTCGTGCAGCCCGAACCGGCCGGGCCGGGGCGCCGTGACGAGGTGGGCGGTGACGAGGGCGGCGAGCGTGCCTTCGACGTCGTCGGTGCCGGCCAGCGCGGCGGCCCCGGCGGCGTCGACGTCGGTGCCCGGCGCGGCGGCGAGCAGACGGAACAGGGCCTGTTCGGGCGGGGCAAGACGGTCGTAGGAGGCCCGGAAGTGCGCGCGTACGCCGGAGACCCGGTGTTCGGCGACCTTTGTGGACGGTTCGGCGGCGAGTCGCCCGGCGGCGATCCGCACGGCGAGCGGGAGGAGACCGCAGGCCCGCACCAGCTCCCGTGCGGCGTCGGGCTCGGCGTCCACCCGGTCGTCGCCGACGATCCTGCGCAGCAGCAGCATCGCCTCGGCCTCGGTGAGCGGGTCGACCGTGCGCCGGCTCGCGGTGAGGCCACCCAGCGGGTCGCGGCTGGTCACCACGACGGCGCAGGCCGGCGCGCCGGGCAACAGGGGACGCACCTGCTCGGCGGTCGCCGCGTTGTCGAGCACGATCAGCACCCGCCGCCCGGCGACCTCGCTGCGGAACAGGGCGCCGGCCTCGTCGGGGTCGACCGGGACGCGGTCACCGGGCACGCCGAGGGCACGGAGGAACGTGGCCAGCACGTCGATGGTCCGTACGGGCGCCTCGTGGCCGCGGAGGTTGACGAAGAGCTGCCCGTCCGGGAAGCGGTCGGCGACCCGGTGCGCCCAGCGGACGGCGAGGGCGGTCTTGCCGACCCCGCCGGCGCCGACGACGACAATCGTGGGCCCGTCGGCGTCGAGCTGGTCGAGCAGCTCGTCCCGCCCGACGAAGTCCGCAACGACGGCGGGCAGCTGGGCGGGCGGCTTGCCGGGTGCCGGCGGCCGCAGCGCCGGATCGTCCCGGACCACGGCGGCGTGCAGCTGCCGGAGGTCCTCGCCGGGGTCGAGGCCGAGCTGGTCGCGGACCCGGTCCCTGATCCGGCCGAACACGGCCAGCGCGTCGGACCGCCGCCCGGCGCGGAACAGGGCGGTCATGAGATGGGCGGCCAGCCGCTCGTCGAGCGGCGCACCGGCGCACAGCTCGGTCAGCTCGCCGACCAGCTCGGCGTGCCGCCCGGCCGCGAGATCGGCGGCGATCCGCAGGTCGAGGGCGGCCGCGCGGGCTTCCTCGAGCCGGGCGGCGAGCCGCTCGCGCCCGGGCCCGATGTCGGCGAGCGCGGGCCCGCGCCAGAGCGCGAGCGCGTCCCGCAGGAGCTCGCCGCGCTCGCGGGCGTCGTCGGTCCCCCGCGCGTCGGCCACGAGGGTGGCGAACCGGTGCGCGTCGACGGCCTGCGGGTCGACGTCGATCCGATAGGCACCGTCGCGCAGCTCGATCCGCGCACCGGCACCGAGCAGGGCCCGCAGGCGGGAGATGTAGGTCTGCAGGACGGCCCGGGCATCGCGGGGTTGGTCACGGGACCAGATCAGCTCGACGAGCCGCCCGACGGGCACGCTGCGCCCGGCCTCGAGCAACAGAATGGCCAGGACGGCCCGCTCATGCCGCCGCCCGACACCCACCCGACCACCGTCGGCACTGACCTCGACCGGACCGAGCAGGCGAAACTCCACGCCGACCGACTGTATACAGCCGCTCAACAGGACGAAACCCCAGACGGAAAGCGATCCGGTATGTGCACTCAGCAAAGCTGTGCGGGGACGGGGGTGGTGAGCCACCACCGGGGAGGATGGTGACTCACCGAAAGAGGACCGGGACCGATCGTGGGGACGGTGCCCCTCACCCCCGAACCCGTCAGCTCGAGTGAGACTCCGCGTCGGTACGCGCGCCAGGCTTCGGGATGCGGACCGGATCCGGCCCATCCTGCGATGAGATGGCGGTCGCGATCAGACTCGGCGCTACCGGCTCGGCGGTGGTCGGCTCGTCTGTGGAACGCAGTCGCGGAGGGGCGGGCATCCACGGCTTGAGCGACTGCAGCACCTGCTCGTAGAAGTCGTCGATCGCCGCCAAAACGGAGTCGATGAACGATCCCCGCCCGGCACCCCGCTTCGTCCCGGCTGAGGTCACCTGAGAGATGCGGAAGGCGCGCAGCTCCTTGGCGGGATCGACGATGAGCCGGCTCGGATCTTCACGAACGAGCCGCAACTGGTCGACCACTCCCTGGCCGCGTGCGTGCATCGCGAACGCCTCGACGGTCACCGTTTCCGGCGCGTTCTTGAGCTGACGGACCAACCAGTTGACCCGCGTGGTCGGTCGGCCTTCGCGGGGTGCGTCGATGTCGACCGAGCAGATGACCTTCGCGGCGCGTAGATCGGCGGAGACCTGCAGAGGGCCAACAGCACCTGGAATGCGTAATGCGGCCGTCAGCGTGCCGCTCGACGTCAGCTGAGCCGTCAGCGCCTGGGTGCGGGACGCTGGGTCCGCCAGCTCGCGCCGGGTCAATGCCGGCACGACTTCTGTGCCGAGGCGTCGGCCGAGTCGGAGGCTGGCGTATCGGACAAGCGCGTCGAACCGGCTGGCAACCTGGGGGACCACTGGGTCGGTGGAGCGGAGTGTCCCGGCCGCAGCCGCTTCTCTAACCTGCACCCAGCCCGGACCCATGTCCGTGAACTCCATCGCGCCGGAACGCGGGTGTTCGAGATAGCGGATCAGCTCGCCGAGAATCCATGCCTGATCCGGGTCGGCGACACCGCGATATTCCTTCTGCATGACCGCGGCCGTGAGGATCTCGGTCCACGGAATGTGGTGCAGAAGGACTCGGCGAAGCTTGCGCTTGTCGACCGCAGTCGGGTGCTGTCCTGGTACGGGCGGCATCTGGTTCGAGACCGTGATCAGGGCGTCGAAGCCTTCGTCGCGGGCGATGTCGAGATAGGTCTCGAGCTGCTCCGGCTGCAGTTCGTTGTTTCCCGTCTTGACCTCGACAAGTGCGGTCCATTGGCGCTGTCCGCGGCTGATCCGAACCAGGCCGTCGGGGAAGCACTTCTTTCCGTTCACGTCGAACGGCACCTCGATGAAGGTCTGCACTGAGCCCGCGGGTGCGCCGATTGGCGAGGTCAGCGCTCGGCCGAACTCACGCACGGCACTCATGACCGCGAGCAGCGCTGAAGTCGCCCGCCGTTCTTGCTCGTCAGGACCGTTGATGCCAGAGGTGGGAATCAGCCGAGCTTCCTGCCACGCGTCCTCGGTCATTGGTCACCCTTTCCGCTGTGGTTTTGGGAAAGTTACACCCGCGTTAAATTCGAAGGGTGCCGGAATGCGGGACCAAGCGATCAGTCCTGGGTGACCGTACGGAGGTTCGTTGGACGAGTCGTGGTTGCCGAAATAGCAGGTTCTCAATTGCCCGTTCGGGCAGAACTGCCTTCGTTCAAGGCTGCAGAGAGAAATATCTGTCGGCCGCAGCGTCCCCCGCTCCGCGACCCGTCCCGGGCACCCGGAAGGGGGTGCCCGCCCCCCGTGCGCGGGCACCCCCTTCTCCGACAGGGTCAGCGGGTCAGCACCAGCGACGGCGGTGAGGTGGGCTCGGCCGGTGCCGGCTCGGTCAGGCCGAAGCGGGTGTGGATCCGGGCCAGCCAGGCCGGTGCCCACCAGTTGTAGCGGCCCAGCAGGGTCATCGTGGCCGGGACCAGCAGCATCCGGACGATCGTGGCGTCGAGGACCACGGCCAGGACCAGGCCCAGGCCGATCGAGCGGATCGGCACGAAGCCGCCGGCCACGAAGCCCGCGAAGACGATCGCCAGCAGCAGGGCCGCGGCGGTGACGATGCGGCCGGTGAGCTGCAGGCCCTCGGCCACCGCGACCTCCGGTCGGGCGCCGGCCAGCCAGCGTTCCCGCATCCGGGACAGCAGGAACACCTCGTAGTCGACCGAGAGGCCGAACGCGATCGCCGCGACCAGGACCGGGACCGTCAGGTTCGTGCCGTCGAGCTCCGGCAGGCCCAGGTTGCCCTGCTGGAACACCCAGACCACCGCGCCCAGGGCGGCGCCGATGCTGAGCAGGTTGGTCAGCACGATCGGCAGGCCCCGGGCGTGCGCCAGCTGCCAGGCGAAGTACATGATCACGGCGCC
>NZ_JBFAIU010000315.1:0-8844 GCF_040654855.1 Asanoa sp. NPDC050611 | reverse complement strand
CCCTCCGAGGCACGGTCGCCGCCGCCGGCGTCATGTCCGTCGGCGGTCCGCCCATGCGCACCGACGCGATCATGCGCCCGGGTCGGCCGTGTCGCCGGTGCGCCAGGTGCTGCCCTGGCCGCGGGTGTCCATCACGAAGTGGGCGTAGCCCGCGCTGGCGTACGCCAGCCACTCGATCGGCTCGCCCCGGCCGCCGCCGTAGCCGATGTACTCGACGATCGTCGGCAGCGGTCCGGACCGGTCGGCGGGCAGGATCAGCCAGCCCTTGATCGGGTCGCCGCCGTAGCCGGCGAACGTCACGTCGAACGTGTCGACCGTGCGCAGCAGCGCGTCGTGCGCCGCGAACTCGGCCGCGACCGGGATCCGCCCGGCCTCGTCCAGCGTGCGCCGCCAGAACTCGTCGAAATCGGCCGGCTCGGGCTCGTCGTAGTGATAGGCGGCCAGCTCGTCGAGGGAGAGGTCGAACTGCATGGCCCGATGCTACGGGGTAGCAAGATCGAACTGCTCCCACGGGCCGATCGCGGTGCGGTTGGCGATCAGCGGCGCGGCGCCGGCGTTGTCCGCGCAGACGTACCGGCCGTTGACCGTCGCCTGCAGGCTGACCGTCCCGTTGGCGTTGCGGATCAGCCGGAACGTCTCCCAGCCGCCGACGGCGGTGCGGTTCGCGATCAGCGGGTTCGCGCCGGCGTTCTCCGCGCAGACGTATCGGCCGTTGACCCGCGCCCGCAACGCCACGTTGCCGCCGCTGAGCTGCACGATGTCGAAGCCTTCCCAGGCGCCGAGCGACGCGCCGCGGGCGGCCAGCGGGCCGTTGCCGGCGTCCGTCGCCTGCACCCACAGGTTGTTGGCCCGCGACCGCAGCCCGGCGGCGCCGGTGGGCGGAGGGGTCGTCCCGACCACCGGCTGGGTCGGGCGGTTCGGGGTCAGGGCGAGCTGGCCCTTGAGCATCCGGCCGCCGTCGGCGGTGATCCGCAGGTAGTAGTCCGACGAGCAGGCCGTGCCGTCCTCGTCGAGGGCGCGGATGTTCGCACCGGCCGGCGTCGTGGCCTGGGTCTCCGAGGTCTTCGCGATCTGGTTGCCCTCGTTGTACTCGTCGAACATCGAGACGTAGAGGCCGGCTGACCCGAGCCGGATCATGTTGTAGAGATGGCGCCAGTAGAAGTCGCCGTGCCGGCGGTGACCCGACGACAGGTCACCGGGCATCACGCACGGTTGATAGTCGATCCCGTTGGCGTCGCAGTCGGCTTTGTCGGGCACGTTGACGTTGTTGTAGAAGGAGTCCAGCCCGGCCAGGTCGCCGGTGCGGCCGACCATCCACGGCGAGATCATGTTGAACGCGTGGTACACGCCGGAGAAGCCCGCGCGGGAGTCGTTGATCCCCTGCCGCCAGTAGGTGGGCACGCCACCGATCACGTAACAGCCCTGCGCCTTGAACCAGTTGACCACGTCGAGGCACGGTGCCGGTGCGAAGGGCCGCCCGGAGTCGTTGAAGCCGAAGCCCCAGATGCAGACGACCGGTTTGCCGTTCTGGCGGGCGTAGGCGGGCGAGGACACGTACGCCGACATCTTCGACGTCCAGTCGGTCTTGATCTCCGACTGCATGTTCGTCCAGCTCGTGACGTCATACATGATGTAGAACTTGCGCCCGTAGCGCTCGGCGGCGGCCCGCACCTTCGCCGCCATCGCGTCCCGCGTCGGTCCCTCCCCCGACACCGGGTTGAACCGCTGCAGCGCGGCCGTGTCGCAGCCGTACTGCTGCATCCACTTGAAATGGACATCGACGGTCTGGTCGTCGTACGACGAGAACAGCTGGGCCGGCTGCCCGTTGCCGAGATTCGGGTACGCGGTCGTGTAGCCGCGCGTGTACTCGCGCATGTCCGGCCACGAGACGATCGTCGTGTTCGACGGTGAGGGCGGCTGGAACCGGTCCCGCGACCAGTGCCACCACCCCCCGATCGGGGCGCCGTCGCCCGGGCAGGCGAACCAGCCCTGATAGCCCACCGAGATCTTGCCGACCACGTCGCCGGGCGGGCTGGGCGCGGCGGCACCGGCAACGGACGAACTGACGGCGAGGGCGGCGGCGCTGGCACCGGCGCCCGCGAGCACGGTTCGGCGTGTGATACCCATCGGGTCTTTCTCCCCTCGGGCCACCGCCGAATGGCCGAATAATGCCGGATTTGATGGACTGATCGGACCCACGGTAGTCCGAGAGGTCCGACCGGTCAACGTTCATCGATGTCAGGCCGGCACGGTCCACTTCTGGTTGCCGGCGCCCGTGCACGACCACACCTGCGTCGGCGTGCCGTTGGCCGAGTTGTTGTCGACCACGTCCAGGCACTTGTTGGCGCTGGCGCTGACCAGGTCCCGGGCCGCGGTCGCCGTCCAGCGCTGGTTGGCGCCGCCCGTACACGACCAGATCTGGACCCGGGCGCCGTTGGCCGTCGAGTTGTCCCGCACGTCGAGGCACTTGCCCAGGGCCCGCACGGTGCCGTCGGTGCCGATCGTCCACTGCTGCGCCGCGGTGCCGTTGCAGTCGTAGAGCTGCACCGCCGTGCCGTCGGCGCTGTTGGCCCCGGCGATGTCGAGGCACTTGCCGGCGAGCCCGGTGATCGGACCGGTGCGGCCGGTCGGCGGGTTCGTCGGGCCACCGCCACCCTGGGTGCCGGACCAGGTGAAGGTCGCGGTCGTCCGGGCCGGCATCGTGTACGTGAACGACTGTCCACCCCAGACGACCCGGATCGACTGGCTGCCCGTACCCCCGTTGTGTGCGATCAGCGCCTTGGACCCGTCACTGTTGCGCCAGGCGACGTTCTGCACGGTGCCGTTCGCGGTCGAGTCGATCCGCTGCGCGCCCGGGCGGACGAACCTGGTCAGGTGCCCGGTGGTGTAGTACTCGATCGTGTAGTCGACCTGCCCGGCTCGCGAACCGCCCTCCTGGACGGTGATCAGCCCGGTGCAGGTGCCGCATCCGCCGTTGTGGGGGCCCATCGACTGGTTGAGCGCGAGGCTCCACTTGACCACCGACTCGCTCCAGTTGCGGGTGTAGTTGACGATGTCGGCCATGTCCTCGTTGTGCTGGTTGCCGATCCACGTGCCGCCGGAGTGCTCCGTCGAGAACTGGTGCACCGCCGGGTACTGACCCTTCACCTGCGAGCCCACGGACGGGTTGCCGGAGTAGCCGTGCCAGGCGATGCCGGCGAACAGCGGGTCGTTGCGCAACGTCGCGTCGGAGACGATGCCCGCGCCGATCTGGCCCCAGTCGCCGTAGTTCCAGTCGTGCACCATGACCTTCGTGGTGATGCCGGCGGCGCGGAACGCGGGCAGCAGGTGGTTCTTCGTGAACTCCAGCAGCCCGGACGAGTTCCAGCTCATGCCGGGGTAGTTCATCGCCGTGGGGTTGCCGGCCTGGCAGCAGTTGGGCTCGTTCTGCACCGACACGTAGTTCACCGGGATGCCGGCCGCCTGGTACATCTGCACGTACTTCACGAAGTACTGGGCGTACATCGGGTAGTACTCGGCCCGCAGCCAGCCCATCTGGTCCATCCGGCCGTTGTCCTTCATCCAGCCCGGCGCGCTCCACGGCACGCCCTTGACCCGCAGGGCCGGGTTGAGCTGCCTCGCCTGCTGGGTCAGGAGCCGCACGTCGGTGTCGTACCCGTTGGCGTGGAAGTCGTTGAGGTTGCAGCACGTGTCGTCGAGCGAGACGTTGCCCGGCCGGGAGAGGTCCGAGGCGCCGATCGGGTTGCGCACGAAGGAGAGCCCGATGCCGTCCGTGGGGTGGAACAGCTTGCGCATCACGGCGTCCCGGGTGGCCGCGCTGACCTGACCACCGCGCAGGAGGTACGCGGTCGTGTCGGTGATCGACGCGCCGGCGCCCTCGAACGTCTGGTAGCGGGTGTTCTCGTTGACCGTGATCGTGTGCGTGGCGGCGGGGCTGCTGGCCGCGAACGCGACGGCCGCCTGCTGCTGCAGGCCCCGGGTGACGGTGCGGCCGCCGCCGTCGGAGGTGGTGGTCAGCCAGATGTTGACCGGCTCGTTCGCCGCGTACGCGGGAGGTGTCAGCGCGAACCCGGTGGCCGCCGCGACGACGCCCAGCGCGATGCCGGCGGCGATGCGTGCTCGTGACATGCTCGTCCCTTTCCTGAATCGATGAATGTCACGCCCTCGCCGACCAGGGCGCTATTAGGAAACACCCTTTACAGATCGATGTCAATGTGTACGTTGGCCGCCCGGTACGCTCAGGCGGTGAGACTGGACGAGATCAGCACCCCCAGCCGGGTGGCCGCCGACGACGAGGGCGTCAGCACCGCCGAACTCGGGTTGGCCGCCCGCAACCACGGCATGCCGCTCGAGGCGATGCGCTACGACCTGACCCCGCCGGGACTGCACTACCTGCTGATCCACTACGACATCCCGTTCGTCGACGAGTCCGCCTGGACCCTGCGCGTTCTCGGTGAGGTCGACCGGCCGCTCACCCTCGACCTGGCGACGCTGAAGGCGATGCCGGCCAGGACCGTCCGCGCGACGATGGAGTGCGCCGGCAACGGCCGCGCCCGGCTCGAGCCGCGTCCGGTCAGCCAGCCGTGGCTGGTCGAGGCCGTCGGCACCGCGGAGTGGACGGGCGTCCCGCTGCGCGACGTGCTCACCGCCGCCGGCGTCCGGCCGTCCGCCGTGGACGTGGTGTTCACCGGCGCCGACCACGGCGTCGAGCGTGGCGTGGAGCAGGACTACCAGCGCAAGCTGACCGTCGCGGAGGCCGGCGATCCCGACGTGCTGCTGGCTTATGCGATGAACGGCGCACCGCTCGCGCCGCAGCACGGCTTCCCGTTGCGGCTGCTGGTTCCGGGCTGGTACGGGATGACCAACGTGAAGTGGCTGAGCCGGATCGAGGTGCTGGCTTCCGCGTTCGAGGGCTTCCAGCAGAAGGCGTACGTGGTGCGGCAGCGCGCCGACGAGCCCGGCGAGCCGATCACCCGGATCGCGCCCCGGGCGCTGGTGATCCCGCCCGGGTTCCCGGACTTCATGACCCGGGGCCGGGTCGTCCGGCCGGGTCCGGTGACGCTGGAGGGGCGCGCCTGGTCGGGGCGGGCACCGGTGACGCTCGTCGAGGTGAGTGTCGACGGCGGCGCGACCTGGGCGGAGGCGACGCTGGCGCCCGACGGCGGTCACCGGTGGGCCTGGCGGCGGTGGACCCATGAATGGCAGGCCACGCCGGGTTCCTACGCGGTGACGGCGCGCGCGACGACGGCCGACGGTGAGGTCCAGCCGGTCGACCAGCCCTGGAACCGGGGCGGGTTCGTCAACAACGCCGTACACCAAATCCCGGTCACCTGCCTGGCGTAGCGTCGGCCTTTGGAACTGTTTCCATCGGGGGGAAGGAACAGCGCCATGGCTGGGAGGTCCAGGGGATTCTGGGCGAAGATCGGGGTCGGCGTGGCCGGCGCGGCGCTTGTGGTCGCAGGGGCCACGGCAGCGACCACCGCCGGCGCGACCGAGGCGAAAGGCGCACCGCCGGCGAGCGTGACGGTGCAGACCCGCAACGGGCCCAACGGGCCTTACCTGACCGACGGGCAGGGCAACTCGCTGTACCTGTTCGTGGCGGACAAGAGCAACACGTCGACGTGCAACGGCGCGTGCGCGGCGCAGTGGCCGCCGCTGGTCACCCAGGGCGCGGTGCAGGCCGGCAACGGCGTCGACGCGAGCAAGCTCGCCACGTCGAACCGGCAGGACAACACCAAGCAGGCGACGTACAACAACCACCCGCTCTACAAGTTCATCGCCGACACGGCACCGGGCCAGACCAACGGCCAGGGCGTGAACGCGTTCGGCGCGCTGTGGTGGCTGGTCAACCCGAACGGCGACGCCATCACCTCGGGCGGCCAGCAGCCCACTCCGGGCGGCGGCGTCACCTACTGAGGACCCGGTGTGGCAGGGGCTCCCCCTGCCACACCGACCGCACAAGCTGTCAAATCGAGGACAGCGATCTTCCGGTTTACCTCCGCGCGGGAGTACGAACGTCCGCGTGAATGGAGAGGAGCCCGGGGCGGACGCGCGTCAACTAACTGCTAAGACCGAGGCCAATGTGTCCTGCACCGGGAGCGAAACCCGGAATGCCGGGGCGGATACAGAACTGCTGCCTGGCATGGCAATGCTCCCGAAGCTGGCCGACGCGTACAAGTGCGGCGACAGCGACGCGCTGCTGCGTCTCCGCAGGACCTTTGAGGAGAGCAACGGCCCCATCTGCAACTCCTTCGTGGCCAAGTACTCCAGAGCCTGCGCGTTCCTGACCGAGCAAGGGTCGCACAGCGGTCGCCGCCTGTGGCTGTGGATAGACCGGCGCGACGTCGCGATGCGAAACCCGCCGTTCGTGGCGGCGTTGTGGCGCACCCTCTGGCTCGCGCGGCGGACCGAGTGTGCCTCTGGATCGACAATCTCGGAACGCACGCGAGTACTAGTCGCCGAAATGCTCTTTACTGTCACCGTCATGCTGCTCGGCACGCTGGACGTGGCGGTGCACAAGGGTGCGGGCACCGAGGAACTCGAGGAGGCTGCAAAGATCGCGAACGCGGAGCTCGACCGGATCGAAACGTACGTGGAACGCGACGCCATCCACAAGACGCTCCGCAATTACCTGTTGGGTCTGCCGCTCGGCGCGGCTTTCGTGGCGCTGCCGATCGCCGTGACGTGGCTACTAGGGCTGCCCGCCGACCTCAAGCAACTGCTCACCGTGTGCGTTGTTGGCGGTGGCGTCGGCGCAACGACGAGCGTGATGGTCCGCATCGCCCGAGGCCAGCAACTCTCCGTGGATGTTCATCAGGGCGGCGTGGTGACTCTTCTCGCCGGCATGTTCCGTCCTCTCGTCGGCGCGATTTTCGGTGTCGCGCTTTACGTCCTTGTTGCGGGCAGCCTGCTGCCGCTCGCGGTGGACACCGAAACTGCTGCTCACTTCTACGGCGGCCTGTCGTTCCTCGCGGGCTTCAGCGAACGGTGGGCTCAGGACACGATCATCCGGAGCGCCCCGATCGCACCGTCACCTGCGACCGCCGCCGCGAGCGACGGCCGCCGTACGGAACACGACGCGACGGCTCAGGCGACAGCGACACTACGTACAAACCTGTGATGAGGACGCTTTGGGCACGCGCGGGGGAATCGGTCCGCCAGCTGAATGTGTCGGAGAGCCGCGCCGCGTCACTTCGCCGACTTAGGTGTGCGTCGGCGCGCTTGAGCCGCTGACCCCGGCACTGCCGCAGGCGAGGGTGCCGCCGCGCTGCCGGCCGGTTTGGGCGGTGAGGTTCGACGGAGGGCCGGTCTCCGTTGCCAGAGGCCTCCGGTTTCCCGCCTGTGCCCAGCGTCTCCATTAGGGCTGGCTCGGGCAATAGTATGACAAAGTGGGCGATAACCACCAGCAGTCGCGGCAGCACGTCGTCGTACAGGAGATCATCGGGGCCCTTCGACCGCGGCGGGAGCCGGCGGCGCCGGCGTTGCCGGTGCGCCGGGCCATCGCGGTCGGGGCCGGGCCCCTGTTCATCGCGCTGCTCGTCGGCATCGCGTTCATCGCCGCGTTCGTCGGCGCCCTGCACAACCCGCGGCCGGTCGACGTGCCGGTCGGGGTGGTCCGCGGCGACCAGGCCGCGGAGTCGCTGATGGCCGCCGTCCGCGCGCAGGGTCCACGGCTGCTCGCGGTCGACTTCGACTCGCGCGCCGCGGCGGACCGGGCGCTGGACCGGCACCAGGTCTACGCGGTGCTGGCCACCGGCGGGTCGGGGCTGACCCTGACGGTCGCCAGCGCCGCCGGTCCGGCCGCGACGACGGTCATCAGCGCCATCCTGGCCGCGCAACGCGCCGGGGTCCCGCTGGCGGTCACCGACGCGGTGCCGGTCGTCACGGACGACCAGCGCGGCGTGGTGCCGTTCTACCTCGCGGTCGGGCTGGTCATCGGCGGCTACTTCGGCGGCATCGCGCTCAGCCTGGCGCTCGGCACGGTGCCGGCCACCCCGTCCCGGGCGGCCCTGCGGATGGGCGGCCTCGCCGTGCACGCCGCGCTGCTCGCGCTCGCCGGTGTGCTCATCGTGGGCCCGATCCTGGACATCTGGCACCGGCACCTGCCCGAGCTGTTCGGGGCCGGCCTGCTCCTGGCGTGGGCCGCCGCGCTGTTCGCCGTCGCCGTGCAGAGCTGGCTGGCCCGGATCGGGACCGCGCTGATCGTGCTGCTGCTGGTCGTCCTCGGCAACCCGGGGTCGGGCGGCATCTACTCGCCGGAGTTCCTGCCGGGCTTCTTCCGCGGCATCCACGAGTGGGACATCCCCGGGCTGGGCGCCGACCTGATCAGGTCGGTGATCTACTTCCCGGACGCGGCCCGCTCGCCGGCGGTCAAGCTCGCGATCTGGTGCCTCGGCAGCATCATCGTGCTGCTCGCGGCGACCGAGGTGCTCGGCCGGCCCCGCGCCCTCAGGAGGTGAGGTAGCGCCCGACCACGTCGCGGATCACGCCGTCACGCACGAGGTACGCGTACGTGAAGCGCTCCCGCCCGCCGGAACGGGTGGTGAACTCGTAGGCGACGACGAGCCGGTCACCCTCCCACCGCTGCTCGCCGGGGGCGTAACGACCACCGGCGTCGAGCACCTCGGGCCCGAGGAACCTGTCCATGATCGCGGCCCGGTCCGGGTAGATCCGCCCCACGCTGTCGAACCGCGCGTCGGGCGCGAACAGGGCCGCGACGGCCGCCCGGTCGCCGGCGTTCGCGGCTTCCGCGAACCGGTCCACGACGGACTCGGCACGGTCCCGGTCGACGAGCGCGGCCCGGTCGTCTACTGCGCCGAGTCGCCGGTGGCCGACCCGCTCGGC
>NZ_JBFAIU010000314.1:0-8888 GCF_040654855.1 Asanoa sp. NPDC050611 | reverse complement strand
ACTTCAGCCTGCTGGAGACGCTGGACCAGCGTTTCGTGGACGCGCTGGCGGGCGGCGAGGCGGCGGCCTGCCACGTCGCGTCGGACGGGAACGACGGCACGCTGGTCGGTCGCACGCTGGGTGACCTGGCCGCCGAGTGGGACATGGGACTGCCCGAGGTGGTCCTGGAGATCCTGCGCCGCGCCGGCGACGACTTCTACGACGCGGTCGTGGTCGAGCCGGTCTTCGCGGACGACGACCTGCGCTGGGCCCTGACGCAGCCGGACTTTCTCATCATGGGCGACGGCCTGACGGGGGCCTTGGACGGTCCGCTGGCGGGGCACGCGATGTGCGCGTCCGACTGGGGCTACGTGCCGGAGATGCTTGCCCGCTTCGTCCGCGACGAGGCGCTGGTGCCGCTGCCGGCGGCGGTCGCCCGGATGACGGCCGAGCCCGCGGCGCAGGTCGGGCTCACGGACCGGGGCGTGCTCGCACCGGGCTACCGGGCCGACGTGGTGGTCTTCGACCCGGCCCGGGTCGGCACGGCGGTCCGCGAGGACGCGCTGGTCGCGGTGCCGTCGGGGATCGACGAGGTGCTGGTCAACGGCACCGCCGTGGTGGCGGAAGGTCGGCTCACGGGCGCGCTGCCGGGGGTCGTGGGGCGCCAGGCGTGACCGCGCCGCCTCCCGGCGCGCCTGGCCAGAGGCCGGTTGCGCGATCGTCGGGCACCAGGCCGCGGGCCGTGCCGCAACGTGGCGCTGCGCGCCGGGCTACGGGTTCGTTGCCGGCGGGCGGAGGACGCCGCCCTGGATGACCTGGCGCACCTTGCGCAGCGCGCCGAGGTCGGCCAGCGGGTCACCCTCGACCAGGACCAGGTCGGCGACCTTGCCCACCTCGATCGTGCCGAGCCGGTCCGCCAGGCCCAGGTTGGCCGCCGCGTGGCGGGTGGCCGCGATCAGCGCCTCGGCGGGGGAGAGGCCGACCTCGGCCATCAGCGCGATCTCCGCGGGCAGCCCGCCGTGCGGGTTGAACGGCGTGCCGGCGTCCGTGCCGGCGGCGAACTTGACGCCCGCCTCGTGCGCGCGCCGGAAGCTGGCCGCCCGGTCCTCGACCACGGCCTGCGACTTGGTCCGCAGCCACGGCGCCAGTTCCGCGCCGTGGGCGAGGGCGCACTCGACCCCGGCCAGCGTCGGCACGAGGTAGACGTCGTCGCGGGCCAGCAGCAGCTCGATCGCCTCGTCGTCGAGGTAGAAACCGTGCTCCACCGAGTCCACACCGGCGCGCAGGGCGTTCTTGATGCCTTCGTTGCCGATCGCGTGCGTCGCGACCCGCAGGCCCGCGTTGTGCGCCTCCTCGACCAGCACGGCCAGCTCGTCGGGGGCGAACGCGGTGCGTCCGGCCGTGACGCCGGGCGTGAGCAGGCCGCCGGTCGACATCACCTTGATGAAGCCCGCGCCCTCCTTGACCGCCTGGCGGGTGGCCTTGCGCACCTCGTCGACGCCGTCGACCTCGCGGCCGAGGAAGTGGCCGTGGCCGCCCGTGATCGTGATGACCAGACCGGCGGCCTGCACGCGGGCGCCCTCGACCAGGCCGTCGTCGATCGCCCGGGCCAGCTCGATCGCGACTCCGCCCAGGGCGCCGCAGTCGCGTACCGTCGTCACGCCCGCGTCGAGGTGGGCGCGCGCGTTGCGGGCCGCGTGCAGGGTGGCGCGGGTCAGGCTGTCGCCGGTCATCTGGGTGATGATGTCGGGCGTCGCGGTGGCGCACAGGTGGGTGTGGCAGTCGATCAGGCCGGGCAGCAGCGTCGCGCCGGCGCCGTCGACCACCGTCCCGCCCGGCTCGTGGCCCAGCGCGTGAATCAGTCCATCGTGGATGATTACGGTGGTGTCCACCAGACGTTCATCGAGGAACACCCGGGCGCCGACGATCGTGATCACGTGTCCTCCAGCTCGCCCAGGTGGTCGTCCATCACCGCGGCGATCCGCCCGGCGTCCCGGCTGCGCAGCGCGCGCAGCGTCTCCCGGTGGATGTGCACGGTGTGCGCGTAGTCGGTGTACTGCTCGTCGAAGCCGTCGAGCAGGATCGCCAGCTCCTCCATGATCTCGTGGGAGTAGCGGGCCAGCCGCGGGCTGCGGGCCGCCCGGGCGATCTCGTAGTGGAACAGGTCGTTGGCGTGGACCCACTCCGCCGGCTTGCCGCGCGCGGGCGCCAGCAGGTCGATCGCGGCGGCGAGCGCGGCGAAGTTCTCCTCGGTGGCCCGCTGCCCGGCCAGCCGGGCCAGCTCCTGCTCGACCGGCCGGCGCGCCTCGGTCAGCTCGGCCAGCGTGGCGCGGTGGCCGGCCCGGGACAGCGCGAGCACGGCGGGCGGCACGATCGACGTGGCGACCTCGATGCCGCCGGTGTGCCCGCGGGTCACCCGCAGCACTCCCGCGCCGGCGAGCAGCCCGACGGCCTCGCGCACGGTCGGCCGGCTGGTGCCGAGCAGCGCGGCCAGGTCGTCGATGCCGGGGATCCGGTCGCCGGCGACGAAACGGCCGCTGCGGATGGCGTACGTGATCTGGTCGACGACGTCCTCGTAGAGCCGCCCGCCGCGGACCGGCACGAACGGTGCGTCGGTCACGCCGCGCGCACTGCGTCGAGAGTGGGCTCGACCTCCGGAAACGGCACGGCGGTGGCGCCGGAGGTCTTCAGCCCGCTCCCGGTGACGACGTGCACCACCCGGTCGTGCGGGCCGATCAGCCCGTCGGCCCGGGCCTGTCGGATCGCGGCGATCCCCGCGGCGGCACCGGGCTCGGCGAAGACGCCGGCGTGCGCACCGAGCAGCCGCACGGCGTCGAGGATCTCGGTGTCCTCGACCGCCCGGAAGGCACCGTGGCTGGCGCGCACGGCCCGCAGCGCCTTGACGGCGTTGCGCGGCCGCCCGACCGACACGGAGTCGGCGACGGTCCGCGCCTGGACGGGCTCGATCTCCTCCCGCCCGGCGACGAACGCGTCGACGATCGGCGCGGCACCGGCCGGCTGGACGGCCAGCAGCCTGGTCGCGCCGTGCCCGCCCGCGGCGAGCCCCTTGCCGATCGCGGCCACGGTGCAGCCGTCGCCGACCGCGACGCTCACCCAGTCGGCGGGCGTGCCGGCGAGCTGGTCGGCCAGCTCCAGCCCGCAGGTCTTCTTACCTTCCATGAGGTACGGGTTGACGGCGCAGTTGCGGTCGTACCAACCGAACTCGCGGGCGGCGTCCTCGCACAGGTAGTAGGCGTCGTCGTAGCTGCCGCGCACGAGCATGACCCGGGCACCGAACGCGGCGAGCTGCGCGAGCTTCCCGGCGGGCGTGCCCACGGGCACGAAGATGCGCGCGGTCAACCCGGCCACGGCACAGGCCCCGGCGAGACTGGAGGCCGCGTTCCCGGTGGAGGCGCACGCGATGTCGGTGAACCCGCCGTAGACGGCGAGCTCGACGGCCAGGGCGGACGACCGGTCCTTGAGCGACCCGGTGGGGTTGCGGCTCTCGTCCTTGATCAGCAGCTCACCGACCCCGAGCGCCGCCGCGAGCCGGGGCGCGGGCAGCAGCGGGGTGGGCGCGAGATAACCGGCGGGAAGCGTGCGCGCCCCGGCCGGCAGCGGCAGGTGCGACCGGTAACGGTCGAGCGGATCGTCGCCGTCACCGCGCCCCGCGCCGTCGACGACGACGTCGAGGACGCCGGCCAACCCCTCGTGCCGCGGGCAGACGTGAGCGTCGACAGTGGACGGATGCGCCTGTTGGCAGAGCACGCAGCGCAGCGCGACCGGCAGTACGTCGATCATCGATCCATTGGACGCCTGCCTTCGGCAAAGGTCAAGACCTTTGCCCTTTGACGCTCGTTTCAGCGCGGCCGCAGCGGGCATGTGGTCGCGTGCGGAAGGTGCGGTCGCCTCTCGGTGCGGTGTTCCGGGCGTTGTCCCGGGTGCGGCACGGTCGGGCCGTGCACAAGGTCGGTCGCACGTTCGAGGCCACGTTCACCAGCCACGGCACGGTCGTGCCGTTCGACCGGTCGGGAAAACATCCGGCCCTCGTTCGGCTCTCGCGCGGGGCCGGGCTGCCGCGTGGGTGGCCCGACGTGCTCGGTGTGGCCGTGCGCGTGCGCGACGGTGGCGGGCCGGGCCGCGACCTCGACCTGCTCGTCTCCAGCGCGTTGGGGCGGGCGCCGCTCGTGCGGCAGGTGCCGTTCCCGCGGCGGCGCATGAGTGCGGCCGGCTACACCTCGATCGCCACCTACCGCACGCGCCAGGGCCGCCGGCTGTTCGCCGCGTTCCCGACCACCAGCCCGACGCGCCTGCTGGTCGCGACGGCCTCGCGCACCGGTCGGTGGCGGGTGGCCGGACATCTCGACCTGGGGCAGGCGGTGTCGCCGGAGGTCGACCGGGGGCTGACCTTCGACCCGCTGATGCGGTCGGTGCCGGGCGTGGTCGCGGCCGGCCTGCTCTGGCGGCTGCGTGCCACCGCCTACCGGGAGAGCCGCCGAGGCCGGAAGGCTAGCCGGTAGGCGCCAGGTCCTTGTGCATCAGCACCGAGCGGAAGCCCACCGCGCTGCGGAGGCGGCCGTGGGTCGGGCCGCCCTCGGTGTAGCCGAGGTTCGCGTAGAAGGCGCGGGCGCCCGCGTTCGAGGAGACCACCTGCAGGACCGCCCGGCGCTTGCCCGCCGCCGTCGCCGTGTGCTCCAGGTGGGCCATCATCTCCGCACCGGCGCCCTGGCCGCGGGCGCGGTCGTCGACCACCACCGAGTGGATCTGGGCCTCGTCGGCCGCCGGGGGAGAGGCGACGATCAGCAGCCCGCGTGCCACGCCGACCAGGCTCTTGACGGCGTTGGCGGCGCCCATCAGCGACGGGAGCGACAGCAGGGCGCCCGACGCGGTCGGCGGGCGGGGCGCGTCGATCGTCGCCACGGCGCCGGTCGCGACCACCTCGTCGCCGCGGACGAGCACGAACCGTCCGTCGAGTGGCCCCCACAGCACGAGGCGCCGCACGAACTCGGCCTGTGCGGCCGGGTCACCGCGCAGGAGCCCGGGCAGCTCGAAGGCGTACAGCTGGGTCAGCAGCCGGCTGAGGACCGGGATGTCGGACCTGGCGGCGGATCGGACACGCGACGGGCTGTCCACATGGAAACGATAGCTAGTCGGTGGGTGCCGGGCCTAGCAGCCGGACCTCCTCGATGTCCATGGACGCCTGTAGGTCGCGCAGGACGATGTCGTCGATCTCGCGGTCGTCGCGCATCTTCGTGACCGCCACCCGCTTGCGGTGCAGCACCTCCAGGCGGACCCGCCGATCGACCTGGTCCTGCCACGCCTGCACGCCGTGCTCGGCGCCTTCGGCGTGCAGCGTGTCCAGATGCCCCTGGTAGTCGGCGCGGATCCGCTCCGCGACCTCGTCCGGCGCCCCGAACCGGGCCGCGATCTCGGGCAGCGCCGCGAGCCCGACCTCGGTCGCGCGGATCCGCGCGTGGCGGGTCTCGTCGACGCGGGCGGGGTCGCCACCGGAGAGGCCGGCCCACCGCACGGCCAGCGGCAGTGTCGTGCCCTGCAGCAGCACGGTGACCACGATGACGACCGTCGTGCAGAAGATGATCAGATCGCGGTCGTGGTACGTGCTCCCGTCGTCGAGCGTGATCGGCACCGCGAGCGCGGCGGCGAGCGAGACGGCGCCGCGGAAGCCGGCCCAGCCGCCGGCGGTGCGGACCTTCCAGTTGACGCGCCGGGCCCGTTGCACCGGGCGGCGGTCGACGAGGCGGATCACCCACGCCACCACGTGCACCCACACGAGCCGGGTGACGATGACCGCGCCGGCCGTCAGGAACGCGATCGCCACCGCGTGCCGCACCGACACGCTCGAGATGCCCCGCAGCGCACTGGGGATCTGCAGGCCGACGAGCACGAAGAGGCTGCCGTTGAGCATGAACGTGCCCAGGTCCCAGAACGAGTACGCCTCCAGCCGCGAACGCGCCCGGATGATCCGCGGCCCGGCCCAGGACAGGACGAGACCGGAGACCACGACGGCGACCACCCCGCTCGTGTGGATCGCCTCGGCGACGAGGAACGCGATGAAGGGGGTGAGGATGCTCAGCCCGCCCTCGCGCTGCGCGTTGTCGAGGTAGCGGCGGACCAGCACCACCCCGTACCCGACGACGAGACCGACCAGCACCGCGGCGGCCGACGACCAGATCAGCTCGCCGACGAGCAGGCCCGCGCCGGGCACGTGCCCGCCGACGAGCGCGCCGACGGCGACGGCGTACAACACCAGTGCCGTGCCGTCGTTGATCAGGCTTTCGGCCCGCAGGGTGGTGAGCGTGCGACGGGGCATCCGCTTCGCGAGACCGGCCACGGCGGCGGCGTCCGTGGGCGCGAGCACGGCGCCGAGGATCCAGGCCGCGGCGGCGGCGACCCCGGCGGCCTGCAGGGTGTACGAGACGGCGACCATCGTCACGATCACCAGCACGACCGCCGACAGGATGATCACCCGGAGGTTGGACCGGATCTCGCGCAGGCTCGTGTTGAGGCTCTCCCAGTAGAGGATCGCCGGAAGGAAGAGCAGCAGCACCACGTCGGGCGGCAGGTGCACGTCGGACAGCGCCGGGATGAGCCCGAGCAGCCCGCCGAACGTGAGCAGCAACACCGGCGGCGCGACGCTGTACCGCGATCCGATCGCCGTGCCGACCAGAACGGTCGCGCCGAGCACGACGACGAGCAGCAACCCCTCCATGGTCGACATCGTGCCCGACGGCGGGCTGTGGCGCTCCTACCCGTGCCGCACGACGGAGTTGGCCATGCGGTCGTGCAGCGTGCGCTGGCGGTCGCCGAAAATCATGAACGAGTCGACGAGGAACCAGACGCTGCAGGTGAAGATGTTGAGCAGCCAGCCGAGCAGGCCCTTGATGCACAGCTCGCGCAGCGCCATCCGGCCCCAGTCGAACCGCTCGCCGGTGTTCGCGTCGACCACCACGTGCCCGAGCAGCTTCTTGGCCGGCGTCTGACCGTCGGACCAGGTGACCAGCGACCAGACGAGCCAACCGATCCCGAGCGTGATCAGGCCGAGCAGCGAGTCGAGCAGCGCCGCGCCGAGGCGGCCGCCGGCCGAGACGAGCGGATAGTTCACCGGGTACGGCGGCGGCCCGTACGACACCGGCGGCGCGGCGGGAACGTACGGCTGCAGCTCGGCGCCGGCGGTCGGCGGCGCGGCGTAGCCGTAATGCGGCTGCTGGGCCGGCGGGAACGGGGTGGTCGGCGGGTAAGGCGTCCCGTAGACGGGAGCACCGGGCGGCCCGGCGGGCGGTTCGGTCATGACATCCCAGGCTTCTGGAGACGCCGCCGCGAAACGATCCCCCGATCGGGTGGCGCTGTCTGGGCTAACCCGGGAAGCGCACCTCGCGCGCGGCGCCGTGCATGTCGTGCGGCAGGTCCGCGTACGCCCACTGGTGTGCCCGGGTGTGCAGGCACGCGGCTTCCACGTCGCCCGCCGCGAGTACGTCGAGCAACTCCGCGTGCTCGGCCGCGACGTGCTCCAGCGACGGGTTCGTCAACACCAGCGTGATCGCCGTGCGGGACTCGATCTGCAGGCCCTCCCAGGCCCGCTGCAGCAGGAAGTTGTCGCTGGCCACCACGACCCGCCGGTGGAAGCGGGCGCTGGCCAGGCCCATCGCGCGCAGGTCGCCGGCGGCCGCGCACCGGTGCATGTCCGCGACGTCGTCGCGCATCGCGTCGAGGGGGAGCCGGTTGTTGAGCATCGCCAGGCGGGTGGCGGTCTCCTCCAGCGCCGCGCGCACCACGTACGCCTCGCGGATGGTCTGTTCGACGAAAGGCAGCACGTGCCGACCGCGCCGGGGGCGGCTCTCGACCAGGCCGAGGCCCTCGAGCTCGCGCAACGCCTCGCGCACCGGCGCCTGGCTGGTGCCGAAGTCCGCGGCGATCTTCGTCTCGATCAGCCGCTCGCCCGCCTTGAGCTGACCCGAGACGATCAGCTCCACGAGGCCGTCGCGGATGCTCTCGCTCAGCGTCGGCTTCGTCTTGTTGACCAACATACATAGACCGTATACGTTCATTATCGATATCGATAATGAGGGGCCGCCATGCTGACCGAGGTTCATGTCCCCGACGACGTCTCCGCCGCGGTGCGGTTGCTCGACAATGGCGCCACGGTCCTCGGCGGCGGCACGAGCCTGATGCCGCGGCTCAACGACTACGCGTCACCGCCGACCGAGCTGGTCAGCCTGCGTCGCACCGGGCTCGCGGGCATCCGCGTCGACGGGGGGACCGCGGTGATCGGGGCGGCGACGACCCTCGCGCAGGTCGAGGACGACGAACGACTCGAGGTGCTGAACCCGGTCGTCCGCTCGATCGCCTCCGTCCCGGTCCGCAACCTCGCCACGGTCGGCGGCAACCTCTTCGCTCACCAGCCGCACGGCGACCTCGCCGTCGCCCTCGTCGCGCTCGCGGCCCGGCTGACGCTCGCCGACGGCGACGTCACCCGCGAGCTGCCGGTGGCGGACTTCGTCGACGGCGACCGCCCGCGCGGCCTGGTCACCGAGGTCGCCTTCGCGCTTCCGGCGCCCGGCAGCTTCCGCTATCTGAAGGCCGCCCGCCGCCGCTTCAACTCGGCGTCGATCGTCACGGTCGCGGCTGTCGTCGACGCGGACGCCGCAACCGCCGCCGATGCCGGCGCTGGAGCCGGCGGCGGACCCGGCGGCGCGGCCGCCGGCGGCCGCGGCACCGTGCGTATCGCGCTCGGCGGCGTCGGCGACCGCATCGTCCGGGCCCATGCGATCGAGGCCGCCCTGGCCGGCCGGCCGCTCCGATTCGCCGTGTTCAGCCCCGACGTGCCGCCGATCTTCTGGAAGAGCCTCGTCGCCGCGTCGTTGTCGCTCAAGGTGATCATTTTCTTGGCG
>NZ_JBFAIU010000313.1:0-9079 GCF_040654855.1 Asanoa sp. NPDC050611 | reverse complement strand
ACGCGTCGCGGGGTCGGCCGCCGTGCCCCGGCTCGACGACGTCCTGGCCGCGTGGCCCGACGTGCGCTTCAACATCGACGTGAAGGCCGCGCCGGGCATCGCGCCGACCGTGCAGGCGGTCAACGACGCCAAGGCCACCGACCGCGTCCTGCTGGCCAGCTTCAGCGACAGCCGCCTGGCCCGCGTCCGCGCCCTGGCCGGCCCGACCGTGGCGACCAGCCTCGGCATGCGCGGCGTGACCCGGCTATGGCTGGCCTCGAGACGCAACCGGCCGGTCCGGATGCACCCCTCGGTGGTCGCCGCCCAGGTCCCGCCGCGCTACGGGCGGCTCACGGTCGTCGACGAGCGCTTCGTGGCGTACGCCCACCGCCTGGGCCTGCAGGTTCATGTCTGGACGATCGACGAACCCGATCCGATGCACCACTTACTTGATCTCGGCGTGGATGGCATCATGACCGATCGCGTCGACGTGTTGCGCGACGTCTACATCGCCCGCGGCCTCTGGCCCTGACCCACCCCCGAGGACAACCCGATGGCCGAGGTCACCGCCGCGACACCTGTCGACGCCGCGCCGCCACCGAGCACGAGGCGCGAGCGCTCCGGCTGGTACATGTACGACTGGGCCAACTCGGCCTTCCAGACCACGGTCATCACGGTCTTCCTCGGCCCGTTCCTCACCACGGTCACCGAGCTGGCCGCCGGCTGCGCCCTCGGCGCCGACGAGTGCTCCGGCCGCGTGCATCCCTTCGGCATCGGGATCGCCGCCGGCTCGTTCTACCCGTACCTCATCTCGCTCTCGGTCCTGCTCCAGGTCTTCGTGCTGCCCATCGTGGGTGCCATCGCCGACCGCACGCCGCGCAAGAAGTGGCTGCTGGCCGGCTTCGCGTTCCTCGGCTCGCTGGCCACGATCCTGTTCGCGTTCGTGACCGGCGAGCGCTACCTGCTCGGTGGCGTGCTGTTCCTGGTCGCCAACATCTCGTTCGGCGCCGCGTTCGTGGTCAACAACTCGTTCCTGCCGCAGCTGGCGGCGCCCGACGACCGTGACCGTGTCTCGAGCCGCGGCTGGGCCCTCGGCTACCTCGGCGGCGGGCTGTTGCTGCTGCTCAACCTCGTCGCCGTGATGCTGCTCAGCGAGGACGGCAACGACCAGCGCACCCTCGACCTGGCCCGCTGGTCGATCGTCTCGGCGGGCATCTGGTGGGCGGCGTTCACGGTGCTGCCGCTGCTGTGGCTGCGGGACCGCCCCGTGGTCGTCGACCCGACCACGCCGGTCTCGCGGGGCAACGTGTTGACCGACGGGTTCCGGCAGCTTGGCGGCACGATCCGGCACCTGAAGGCGTACCCGCTGACGCTGTTCTTCCTGCTCGCCTTCCTGGTGTTCAACGACGGCATCCAGACCGTGATCACGCTGGCCAGCCAGTACGGCACCGAGGAGCTCAAGCTCGAGCAGAACACCCTGATCATCACGATCCTGATCGTGCAGTTCCTCGCGTTCGGCGGGGCGCTGGGGCTGGGTCGGCTCGCGGAGCGGATCGGTGCGTGGAAGACCGTTCTGCTCAGCCTGGTGCTGTGGACCGGGGTGATCGTCGCGGCGTTCTGGCTACCCGCGGAGGAGCCCGTCCCGTTCATGATCCTGGGTGCGTGCATCGGCATCGTGCTCGGCGGCAGCCAGGCGTTGAGCCGGTCGCTGTTCAGCCAGATGATCCCGGAGGGCAAAGAGGGCGAATACTACGGGTTCTACGAAATCAGCGACAAGGGCACGAGTTGGCTCGGGCCGCTGGCGTTCGGTCTGGTGTTCCAGCTCACTGACTCGTACCGCGTCGGCATCGTGTCGTTGGTGTTCTTCTTCGTCGTGGGCTTCTTCCTGCTGCTCGCGGTGCCTGTCCGGCGGGCGATCGTGGCCGCGGGCAACACGCCGCCGCGCGTACTGTGAGTTGATCTCGCGTACCGGCGGTTAGGCTGCCGGATCGTGACTGACGACTCCGCACTGTCCACGACCTGCCACGCCGCCGGCGACGGGCGGTTGCGCCACGGCGCGGCCCTCAAGTTCTTCTGGGGGCCGATGGACTGCGGCAAGTCGACGATGGCCCTGCAGATGAACTACAACCACGCGCGGCAGGGGCGGCGCGGTCTGGTGCTGACGCGGATCGACCGTTCGCTCGGGCCGCAGGTCACCACCCGGATCGGGCTGGCCCACGACGCGATCGAGGTGACCGACGCGCTGAACCTGGTCGAGCTGGTGCGGTCCAAGTGGGCCGACGGCGTCGGTGTCGACTATCTGATCTGCGACGAGGCCTGTTTCTACGGTGAGCAGCACATCGAGCAGATGGTGGAGCTGGTCGACTGCTACGACGTGGACGTGTTCGCGTTCGGGCTGGCCACCGACTTCCGGTCGGTCCTGTTCCCGGCGGCGCGGCGGCTGTTCGAGCTGGCCGACTCGGTGGAGCGGATCCAGGTCGAGGTGCTGTGCTGGTGCGGGCGGGCGGGCGCGCTGAACGCGCGGGTCGTCAACGGTGTGGTGGCGCGGTCGGGCGAGCAGGTCGTGATCGGGGACACCGTGGCCGACGCGGACGTCCGGTATCAGGTGCTGTGCCGGCGGCACTTCATGGCCGGCGACCTCGGCGCCGCCTTGCCGCAACCGGCGTTGCCTGGCATGTGAGAAATTCTTCGGGGGTACGCGAACCAAATCGGCCACTCGTTCCGATGAAGAGGGTGTGAGACCACCACCGACCGACGCTGATCTGCTGGCCCATGTCGCGGCCGGCGACCGGGCCGCGTTCGAGGCGTTCTACCGGCGGCACGCCGCCTGGCTCGTGCTGCGACTACGCCACCGGTGTCCCGACGACGGGCTCGTCGACGAAGTGGTGCAGGAGACGTTCCTCGACGTGTGGCGGGGTGCCGCGCGGTTCCATGCGTCGCCGTCGTCCGACGTGGCCGGGTGGCTGTGGCGGGTGGGGTCGCGGCGTCTGGTCGACGCGTTGCGCCGGCGGCATTCCCGCGACCGGTTGGGTCGGCTGCTGGCCCGGTTCCGGCGCCGTGACGAGCCGTCCGCCGAGGAGCAGGTGCTGCTCGACGTCGAGCACGGCGACCTGTCCGGTGCGCTCGCCCGGTTGTCGCCTGAGCTGCGGGCCGTCATCCAGGCCACGGTGATCGACGGGCTGTCCACGGCGGAGGCCGCCGTGCTGCTCGGCATTCCGGCCGGCACCGTCAAGTCCCGGGCGATGCGCGCCCGCCAACAGCTGCGTGCGGAGCTGACATGACCAGTTGGCATGTTCCTGACGACGACCTACGCGCCTACGCCGGCAGCGGGCTCGGGCCCCCACTGCTCTGGTCGACAGAGACCCATCTCTTCGCCTGCGCGTCGTGCCGCGCGCGGTTGGCCTCGCTGGTGCCCGTCGACTCGGGCTGGGCCCGGCTCGACGCGGCGCTGGACGCGCCCCGGCCCCGGCCGGTCGAGCGCCTGCTGGTCGCCGTCGGGGTGCCCGACCACACCGCGCGGCTGCTGACCGCGACGCCGGCGCTGCGGCTGTCGTGGCTGGCGTCGGTGGCGGTGACGCTCGTGCTGACCGCGTTGCTCGCCAGTGCGGTCAACCCGGTCGTGTTCCTGGGCGCGGCGCCGCTGCTGACGCTGATCGGCGTGGCGGTCTCGTTCGGGCCGGGTGTCGATCCGACCTACGAGATCACCGTGACGTCGCCGGTGCACGCGTTCCGGCTCCTGCTGCTGCGCTGCGTCGCGGTGCTCTCCGCCAACACGCTGCTGTGCGCGGCCGCGACGCTGTTCGTCCCCGGCCACGGGCTGACCATCGCCGGCTGGTTCCTGCCGTCGCTGGCCCTGACGGTGGTGACCCTGCTGCTCTCGCCCCGGCTCGGCCCGGCCTGGGCGGCGGTCCTGGTCGGTGCGGTCTGGGTGCTGGCGGTCACCTGGGCCGGGATGCTGCCGTTCTCCACCGCTGGGCAGCTGTCCCTGTTCGCGGCCGTGGCGGTGCTGTCCGTGCTGCTCGCCCGTCGTGCCGCCCTGTTCGACGTCCTACCGACCCGGAGGCTCCGATGACCCTTGCCACTGACGTCGCGGTCCGAGTCGACGGGCTGGTGCTGCGCTACGGGCGCACCACCGCCCTCGACGGGGTCTCCCTGTCCCTCGGCACCGGCGTGACCGGCCTGCTCGGCCCCAACGGTGCCGGCAAGACCACGCTGCTGCGGGTCGTCGCGACCGCGATCCGTCCCGACTCCGGTGCCGTGACCGCGTTCGGGCACGACGCCCTGACCGGCCCGGGCCGGCTCGCGGTGCGGCGGCGACTCGGCTACCTGCCGCAGGACCCGGGCTTCCACCCGTCGTTCACGGCGTTCGAGTTCGTCGACTACGTGGCGATCCTCAAGGAGCTGACGTCGCGGTCGGCCCGCCACGCCGAGGTGCGGCGGGTGCTCGCGCTGGTCGGCCTCGACGCGCAGCGGGGCAAGCGGATCCGGTCGCTGTCGGGCGGCATGCGCCAGCGGGTCGCGCTGGCGGCGGCGCTGGTCGGCGACCCGGCGCTGCTGATTCTCGACGAGCCGACCGTCGGTCTCGACCCCGAGCAGCGGATGCGGTTCCGGGAGCTGTTCGCCGAGCTCGCCGAGGACCGGGCCGTTTTGCTGTCGACCCACCAGACCGAGGACGTCATGTCGCTGTGCCGCACGGTCGTGGTGCTCGACCAGGGCCAGGCCCGCTTCAGCGGCACGCCGGCTTCGCTGGCCGGGCTCGCGGCCGGGCGCGTCTGGACCAGTGACACGCGGGCAGCCGGCGCCCTGGCGTCGTGGCGCACCGGCACGGGGTCCTTCCGCAACGTCGGCGATCCACCGCCCGGCGCCTCCCTGTTGGAGCCGACCATCGAGGACGGCTACCTCACCCTGGTCGACCTGCGGGCCACGGAGGTCCAGCGGTGACCGCGGTTGTCGACGCCCCGATCTCGCGGGCGGCGGTGGCCCCCGATGTCTCGCGGCGACAGGCGGCGCTGGCACTGGCCCGTTTCGAGGCGGTCCGGATGCTCCGCCATCCGGTCATGGTGGCCGCGGTCCTGCTCTACCTCGGTCCGTGGGTGTGGCAGCTCGCCCGGCCGGGCGCCGACCACTATCCGGTGCTGCATGCCGACGTCGTCCCGCTGCAGATGGCGGCGATGCTGGTGCTCGGCGGCGCGGTGCTGGTGGTGGCCAACCTGGCGGTGCTCCGCGAGCACCGCCACCGCACCGACGCGGTCTCCGACGTCCTGGTGCTGCCGCCGGCGTGGCGCACGGGCGCGTTCCTGCTCGCCTGCCTCGCCCCATCCGGCCTCACGCTGGCGGTCTTCGCCGGGCAGACGGTCACGTTGGCGCTGCTGCCGGGCCGGGCGGGCACCCTCGACCTGTTCGACGTGGTGATCCCGGCGGGCATCGTCGCCGTCCTCGCGGCGGGCGGCGTCCTGCTCGCGCTGCTGATCCGCTCGCCGATCGTGGCACCGCTGGCGGCGGTGGCCTTCGCGGCCGCGGGCTTCGTCGCCATCGCGGCGGTCGCGACCGGCACGACCTGGGGGCGGCTGCTGCCGATCCTGCCCGACGACCTACCGATCGCCCTGCCGTCGGTGCTGGTCGACCGCCCGTCCGGCCGCCACCTGGCCTACCTGGCCGGGTTGGCGTTGGTCCTGTCGACGCTCGCGCTCGTGCGGGCGGGCGTCCGGGTGCGGCTTGCCCTGCCGGGCCTGGCGGCCGCGCTGGCGGTGACCGTGCTCGCGGGCAGCGCCCAGTTCGTCCGCGACGACGCGGTGCTGGCGGCGCGGGTCGCGGTCAACGACAACCCGGCGGCCGTGCAGACGTGCCAGTCGCGCGCTGACGTCACCTACTGCGCGTTCGACGACTTCACCTCGTGGGTCCCGGCCTGGTCGGGTGTCCTCGAGGACGTGGTCCGACTGGCGCCGCCGGCCGCGTTGACCGCCGGCCCGCCGCTGGCGGTGCGCCAATGGGTGTGGTCCGACGGCTACCCGACCTCGGGCGGCGTCTTCGGTCCGGAGGAGATGGAGGCCCGCGCCCGGGCCCAGCGCGCCACGGACACCGCCGCGGGCACACCGGAGGCGATCCCGGTCGGCACGACGTGGGGCGACGCCGCGACCGCGGCCGCCTTCGCCGGCGGCGTCGCCTACCGCCTGCTGACCGGGCGGGCGGTAGCCCGCGACACCAGCGTCTGCGGCGCCCGCGGCGCGCTGATCGTCTGGCTGACGGGCCAGGCGAGCCCACGCACGGCGGACGGCCTGCGCCAGCTCGACAACCAGAGCAGCGGGTCACTGGCCTTCGTCGACTACACGATCAACAACGGCCTGTTCGTCGACGACCGCGACGCTGCCGTCGGGCTGGCGCTGCTCGACCGGCCCGCCGCCGAGGTCACGCCGTTGGTGGCGGAGCACTGGGCGGAGCTGACCGCGCCGGGCACGACCATCGAGCGGGTGGGCACGCTGTTCAACGTCCCGGTGGGTCCGGCGCCGGATCCGGCGTTCGTCAACGCCCGGTGCGAACGGTGATCGCGGGCAGGGCCGCGCCCGATCGGGCGTTGGTGCGGGTGCGAGCGGGGATGCGGTGCGGCGGCTTGGTTGCGGCCGGTCCGAACGGGGACAGCCCCACTCCCTCACCATGCCGTTGGCTCGCGGCGGCCGACGGAGGTCGATGCTGATGCGGGGGATGAGGGTTCGGGTCGCGGCCGCGGTCGCGGTCCCGGCGGTGCGGGCGCTGCGTTTTATGCCGCCGCTGGCTGCGATGGTCGTCGGCTACGCGATGATCGGCGTGCCGGCGGCGCTGTCCGGCGCATCGGACCCGAGGCTGGTGGTGGTGCTGCTCCGGCTGGCCATGGTGTGCGCGGCGCTGGGGGTGGGCTTTCTCCTGGACGACCCGGCCAGGCCCACGACGGCGACTTCGCCCGCGCCGGCGTGGCTGCCGCTCGCGGCCCGGGTCGGGGCGGGTGGGGTGTTGCTGGCTGCTTGGTGGTGGGCCACCGTTTTCACGGCCGGCGCGGCCCTCGGACCGGCCGCAGTCGAGTTGCCGCGCGGCGACCTGACCCTGGAAGCGGCCACCGTGGTGGCTGTCGCGCTTGCGGGGGCGACGGTCGTCTGGCGGCGGTCGGGTCGTGGGGTGGTCGGCCTGGTCGCGGCTCCGGCGTTCCTGGCGGCGGTCTTCGCGGCGGCGTTGCTACCGGGCCGGGTTGCGCTGCTGGTGCCGCTCGGCGGGTCCGACTGGGCGGCTGCGCACGACCGCTGGCTGGTCGTGCTGGTCGCGGCGGCGGTCTGCACGGCCATGGCGGCGACGTGGTCACCGCGCCCGCTTCGCCGTCAACCGGTGGCTCCAGTCGGACGCTAGCGGCCACATCTGGACGCTGCGCAGCGCGCCGTGATGCGGTGCGACCCGGGCAGCGCACTTACGCGCTGCGCCGGGCGAGGAGTGATGCGGTGTGGCCCGGGCAGCGCACTCACGCTCGCGCGCTGGGCCGGGCGAGGAGTGATGCGGGGTGGCCGGCGCAGCGCGCTCACGACACGCGCGCTGCGCCGGGCGAGCAGGGCCAGGCGGGCTATGCCGGGCGTTGGCGCGTTGATCGGTGCGGGGCGCTGACGCTAGGCCACGCGCGGGGTCCGGGCCGTTGGCGCTGGGGGCCGGTTATGCCGGGCGCTGAGGCGTTGATCGGTGCGGGGCGCTGACGCTGGGCCAGGTGCGGATCCTGGCGATTGGCGCTGGGTGCAGGGATGCCTGGGTTGCCGCCTTGATCGGTGTCGACCATTGACTCGGCCAGGCGCGGCGGTTTTGGCCGTGCGGGCCTGTCCGACGAGGTCCTCGCCCCCGGCCACGAGCACGGCATTCAGTGGCCGTTGGCGCTGGGGCGAACGGTTCCGCCGCTGGCGTCGGGGCAGTGGATGCTGCAGGCGTCCCTAGTCGGCGTCGCGCTGGTCGTGCTGGGCGGTTGGACATCACGCGCCTGCAGAGCGTTGAGACGGCGTGCGGCGGGCGCCGGGGTTTGATCGCGGACGAAGCGGCCCGGCGGTCTGGCGAGGTGGGTCGGCCTTCCGGCGCTCGTACCCGCGTTGTCTGGTCCTGTTGGCGTCCGGTCGGTTAACGTCGGGCCAACCCCCGTTGCCGCCCGCGAAGGAGCCGCCATGGCCCGGTTCGTGCAGCCGTTGCCGCCCCCGGAGGATCCGTACGCGGGGGATCGGCTGTTGCGGCTCTGGCTCGACCGGCAGCTCGGCGCCACCGGACACGCCCTGGCCAAGGCGCGGTTGACCGATCTCGCCGCCGACGTGGTCGGTCCACTTCGGGCCGCGCACGTCGACGCCGAGGCGCATCCGCCGGAGCTCGTGCGTTACGACCCGTGGGGTGCGCGCGTCGACCGGATCGAGACGTCCGCCGGCTGGCAGGCCCAACGGGCGGCGGCGGCGCGGCACGCTGTCGTCGCCCTGCCGTACCTCGACGAGACCCGCGGCACCTGGGGCGCCGCCACCCGCATCGTTCAGCACGCGCTTCTGCATCTTTACGGGCCCGAGTCGGCGACCTTCTCCTGCCCGGTCGCCATGGCCGACGGCGCCGCGGCGCTGTTGTCGCGTGGTGACGTCGGGCGGGACGTGCGGGACCAGTGGCTGCCCCGGTTGCTGTCGACCGATCCCGATACCGCGGTCACCAGCGGGCAGTGGATGACCGAGTCGCAGGGCGGCTCCGACCTCGCCCGGTCGTCGACCGTCGCCCGCCGCGACGGCGACCGGTGGCTGCTCACCGGCGAGAAGTGGTTCTGCTCCGCCGCCGACTCGGCGATGGCGGTCGCGCTCGCCCGGCCCGACGGCGCCGGTCCGGGGAGCCGGGCGCTGGCGCCGTTCCTCGTGCCGCGATATGCCGACGGCGCCAACAGCGGCGCGCCCGCGCCTGGGGTCACCGTGCACCGGCTCAAGGACAAGCTCGGCACCCGCGCCCTGCCGACCGCGGAGATCGGGCTCGCCGACGCGGCCGCGGTGCCGCTCGGCGACCCGACGCAGCCGGGCCTTCTTGCGCAGCCCCGGTCCATCGGCCGGGGTCCAGCCGCCGAAACCGCCGAGGTCGGCGTCGCGCT
>NZ_JBFAIU010000312.1:0-9142 GCF_040654855.1 Asanoa sp. NPDC050611 | reverse complement strand
GGCCGCGGTGCCCTTGACCGCACCGATCCGGCGGGTGTCGCCCGGGAACAGCTGCGCGCGCACTACCGGAGCCGGGCCGACGACCGGCCAGGTCAAGACCCTAGGATCCGTTCTTGAGGAAGTCGGGCACGTCCACGTCGTCGAAGAGCACCCGGCGGGCCGGCTGCGTCGGCGCGACCGGCGGCGGCACCTCGGCCGCCGGGGCCGGCGACACCGGCTGTGGCTGGGCGGTCTTGTTGCGCACCTCGACCGGCTTGTAGGCGGGCGTGCCGCCGTCGAAGCCCGCCGCGATGACGGTGACCCGCACCTCGTCGCCCAGGGCGTCGTCGATGACCGCACCGAAGATGATGTTGGCGTCCGGGTGCGCCGCGTCCGTGACCAGCTGCGCCGCGTCGTTGATCTCGAACAGGCCGAGGTCGGAGCCGCCGGCGATGGAGAGCAGCACGCCGCGCGCGCCGTCCATGCTCTGCTCGAGCAGCGGGCTGGAGATGGCCGCCTCGGCGGCCTCCACGGCGCGGTTGTCGCCGCGGGCGCTGCCGATGCCCATGAGCGCGCTGCCGGCCCCGCTCATCACGCTCTTCACGTCGGCGAAGTCGAGGTTGATCAGGCCCGGCGTGGTGATCAGGTCGGTGATGCCCTGGACACCGGAGAGCAGCACCTGGTCGGCCTGGCGGAACGCGTCCATCATGCTGATGCCGCGGTCGCCGAGCGCCAGGAGCCGGTCGTTGGGGATGACGATCAGGGTGTCGCACTGGTTGCGCAGCTCGTCGATGCCGGCCTCGGCCTGCACCTGGCGGCGCTTGCCCTCGAACGAGAACGGCCGGGTGACCACGCCGATCGTCAGCGCGCCGAGCTTGCGGGCGATGTTGGCGACCACCGGTGCGCCGCCCGTGCCCGTGCCGCCGCCCTCGCCACACGTCACGAAGACCATGTCGGCGCCCTTGAGCACCTCTTCGATCTCGTCGCGGTGGTCCTCGGCGGCGCTCTTGCCGACGTCGGGGTTGGCACCGGCACCGAGGCCGCGGGTCAGCTCGCGGCCGACATCGAGCTTGACGTCGGCGTCGCTCATCAGCAACGCCTGCGCGTCGGTGTTGATGGCGATGAACTCGACGCCCTTCAGACCGACCTCGATCATTCGGTTGACGGCGTTGACGCCACCGCCACCGATGCCGACGACCTTGATGACCGCCAGGTAGTTGTGCGGAGGTGTCATCGGGGGTGCCTTCCCTTCCCGTGTGCGGCCGGACCGCGGCATGCCGCCGCTACGCGAAGGGCAAGGGGTAAACCCTCACCCTCTACTAGAGGCTTAGAGTTATGTCAACTGCGCTGCCTCTCGGGCAACGTAAGCGGGACATGACCGTGATCCAAGGACCGGCTACGGCGTGTCGCCACGCGGTATTTCTTCAGCGGATCGTGACGACCTCGGGATCGCTGACGTCGATGGTCTTTCCGTCCCGCTCCAGCATCGCCGTCGTGACGGTGGACTTCACCGCGTTGCGGCTCGCGTCGCCCCAGACGACGGTGCGGCCGGCGGCCAGCTTCAGGGTGATCCGGGCCGGACCGGCCACGCCGACCTCGACGAGCTGCCGGCGCAGCGTCGGCGTCAGCGCGGCCACGACCTCGACCGCACCGCGTACGCCGTCGACGTTGCCCCGTGGGTCCGCGATCCGCACCAGCGGCAGGTGGGCCGGCCGGCGCCGCAGCTCCTGGAACGCGACGCCGAAGCGGTCGACCACCAGGAACCGCTTGCCCTCCGGCACGACGGCCTCGGGCGTGCGCTCGACGACCACGATCGTCAGCGCGTTCGGCCAGTCGCGGGTGACCGTGGCCTTCTCGACCGCCGGGAGCGCGCCGATCCGCGCGGCCGCCGCGGCCAGATCCACCCGGGCCAGCGGGGCACCGTCCGGCACCGCCGCGGCCGCCCGCACCTCGTCGGGCGTGACCAGCGACGTGCCGTCGATCGCGACCGACCGCACGCCGAGCAGCCCGGTGCCCAGCACCAGCCAGATCGGCAGGCCGATCACGAGCAGGGTCGCCGCGACCGCCGCCCACGGCAGCGCGGCCCGCAGCCGGCGCCGGCGGGCGCGCTGCATGAACCGGCGGACCGACGACGGCATCGCGTCGTTCCCGGCTCGGACCAGGGTCCAGCGGCGCCGCTCGGGGGCGCTGCCACCGGGCCGGACGGTCATCAGCCGGCGACCGGCGACACCGAACCCGCGGCCGCGCCGCCCACGGCCGGGTCCGCCGCCGACAGGGCGGCGAGCAGCTCGTCACCGAGCAGCGAGCTGGGCGGGGCACCCATGGTGACCACCAGGTCGCCGGCGTGCGCCCGGCGCACCACCTCGGCCGGCACCGCGTCCCAGTCGGGCACGAACACCTTGTGCGCGGCCGGCAGGTCGATCGCCGCGGTCAGCGCGACGCCGCCCTCGCCCGGGCCACGGGTCTCGCCCGGGCCGAAGACCTCCAGGATGATCGCCTCGTCGGCGAGAGCCAGCGCGGCGGCCAGCTCGGCCTCCATGTCGCGGGTGCGGTAGACCCGGTAGGGCTGGAACACCACGACCAGCCGGCCGCCGGCCGCGACCTCGCGCAACGTCTCCAGCGCGGCGGTCACCGACACCGGGTGGTACGCGTACTCGTCGTAGACGACGACGCCGTTGGCGACGCCCTTGCGCTCGAAGCGGCGGCGCACGCCCGGGAACACGGCCAGCGCCTCGACCGCGACCGGCAGCGCCACGCCCAGCTCGACCGCGGCGAGCACGGCGGCCGCGCTGTTGAGCCCGAAGTGCCCGCCCGGCACCGGCAGCAGGATCTCGCCGACCGACTCGCCGTGCAGCGCGGCCCGGTACCGGACGCCCAGCACCGACGAAGCGATGTCGAACAGGCGCAGGTCGGCGTCCTCGGCGGTGCCGTACGTCAGCACCTTGCGCCCCTCGGCCCGCAGCGTCTCGGCCAGCAGCCGGGTGCCGTCGTTGTCGGCGCACGTGACGATGAACCCGGCCGGGTCGGTGAGCCGGGCGTAGTCGAGGAACGCCGCCTGCAGGCCGGCCAGGTCGCCGTACGTGTTGAGGTGGTCCGCGTCGATGTTCGTGATGATCGACACGAACGGGCGGTAGAGCAGGAAGGACCGGTCGCTCTCGTCGGCCTCGGCCACGAACAGGTCGCCGCTGCCGTGGTGCGCGTTGGAGCCCGCCTCGGAGATCTCGCCGCCGATCACGAACGACGGGTCGAGCCCGGCGTGCTGCAGGATCAGCGTGACCATCGAGGTGGTCGTGGTCTTGCCGTGGGTGCCGGCCACCGCGACCGTGCGCCGGCCGGTCATCGCGGCCGCCAGCGCCTCGGACCGGTGCATGATCCGCAGGCCTCGCCGGCGGGCCTCCGCCAGCTCCAGGTGGTCCTGCGGGATCGCGGTGGAGTAGACGACGGTGTCGACGCCGTCGAGGTTCTCCGGCACGTGCTTCATGTGGATCGTGCCGCCGAGCGCGCGCAGGCCGGCCAGCGCCGGCCACTCCCGCAGCTCGCTGCCGAAGGTGGGAATCCCCCGCGTCAGCAGCAGGCGGGCCAGCCCGCTCATGCCGACGCCGCCCACGCCGATCAGGTGCACCGTGCCCAGATCCTCCGCGGCCACAACGCCTGCCGGGGTGAAATCCGCGATGTTGAGCCCTGCCACCGTGCCTCGCTCTCGTCAGTCAGTCGCCGCCGTGGGCGTCTCAGCCGTGGGTCGCCGCTTCGTAAACGAAGTCGAGCAGCGCCTCGTCACCGTCGCGCCGGCCGTAGCCGGCGGCCGCGTGGCCCATGGCGGCCAAGCGGTGCGGGTCGCGCAGGAGGGGGATCACCGTGCGCTCGACCCAGGCCGGCGTCATGTCGCCGTCGTCGACCAGCAGGCCACCGCCGGCGTCGACCACGGGCTGCGCGTTGCGGCTCTGCTCCTGGTTGCTGTAGGGGTACGGCACGTAGATCGTCGGCAGCCCGATAGCCGCCACCTCGGCCACGGTCATCGCGCCGCCGCGGCTCAGCATCAGGTCGGCGGCCGCGTACCCGAGCTCCATCTCGCTCAGGTAGGGCACCGTCACGTAGGGCACCGGCAGGTCGTTGGGCACCGAGACGGGCTCGTTGCGGGCGCCGATCACGTGCAGCACCTGGACGCCGGCGCGGGACAGCTCCTTGGCGGCCCCGGCGACCGCCAGGTTGATCGAGCGTGCGCCCTGCGAGCCGCCGGAGACGAACAGCACCGGCAGATCGGGGCGCAGCCCGAAGCGGGCGCGCGCGGCGGCCGACGCGGCGCGCCGGTCGAGATGGGCGATCGAGGAGCGCAGCGGCACGCCGACCACGCGGGCGTCGCGTAGCGAGTCGGCCTGCTTCGGCTGGTGCGGGAAGCCGACCGCGACGTATTTCGTGAACCGCATGCCCATCCGGTTGGCCACGCCCGGCGGGACGTTGACCTCGTGGACCACGATCGGCACCTCGCGGCGCCACGCGGCGAGGTAGCCGGGCACCGAGACGTAGCCGCCGAAACCGACCACCACGTCGGCGCGGACCTCGTCGAGCACCTTGCCGGCCGCGCGGGTCGAGGTCAGCATCCGGTCGGGCGTACGCAGCAGCGCCATGTTGATCGACCGGGGCAGCTGGAAGGCGGGGATCTGCCGCAGGTCGTAGCCCGCCGGCGGGATCAGGTCGTTCTCCAGGCCCTTGGGGGTGCCGAGGCAGGTGATCCGGACCGATGGATCGTGTCGGCGCAGGCAGTCGGCGAAGGCGAGCAACGGGTAGATGTGGCCACCCGTCCCTCCTCCGGCCAGCACGACCGACCGCAGCGGACCCATCACCGTCTCCTCTCGCCACCCACACCGGCGCGGTCACGCGCGGTGCGCCCGGCGGCGGGTGCCGACGGGCGGCTGGCCGCCGGAGCCGGTGGCAACGGAGGCAGCGGGGCCCAGAGTAGTCGGACCCATCGGGCCGGCGGGCGGGCATGCAGGGCTCGGGCGGCGTCGGGCTCGGCCCGGGCGAACGAGGCGAGTATGCCGACGCCGGCCAGGGTGACCACGAGGGCGCTGCCGCCGTCGGAGATGAACGGCAGCGGGATGCCGGTGATCGGGATGAGCCCCACCACCCCGCCGATGTTGACCAGGGCCTGCGCGACGAGCCACGTGGTGATCGCGGCGGCGACCAGGCGGCGGAACGGGTCTTTGATGCGCCGGGCGATCCGCAGGCCGGTGAACGCGAGCACGCCGAACAGGGCCAGGATCACCGCGCAGCCGACCACGCCCAGCTCCTCGGCGACCACGGCGAAGATGAAGTCGTTGTTGGCCTCGGGCAGCCAGTCCCACTTGAGCCGGCCCTGGCCGAGCCCGACACCGAACCAGCCGCCGTTGTCGATCGCGTAGCGGGCCTGGATGCCCTGGTAGCACCCTTCGTCGGCGCAGTCGGTCGGCGGGTTGAAGAAGGTCAGCAACCGAGCGAAGCGGTAGTTGCCGCCCTCGCCGCCGGAGCCCATGGTGGAGGCGGCCGCGATCAGCAGGGCGATGCCGGCCAGGCCGACCACCGACAGGCTGGCGAACACCCGCAGCCGCACCCCGGCGGCCCACAGCAGGCCGACCACGATGGCGAGCAGGATCAGCATCGTGCCGAGGTCCTTGTAGCCCACGAGCACGAACAGCAGCGCGACCACCGGGAACAGCGGCATGGCCAGCTCGCGCCACTGGCTCAGCGCCGCGCCCTTGCGGCTGATCACGTCGGCGGCCCAGAGGATCAGGCCGAGCTTGGCGATCTCGGACGGCTGCAGCTGGATGGAGCCCACGTGCAGCCAGAGGTTGTCGCTCTCGATCGGGCCGAGCTTGACGTCGTCGTCCCCGCGGACGGCGGCGAGCGCGTTGAGCCCGTTGAGGAACAGCAGCAGCGCCACCGCGACGCCGAGGACCGGGCGGCCCAGCGCGCGGAAGGTGCGCGCCGGCAGCCGCTGGCAGACCCAGAACGCGGTCAGCCCGACGACGGCGAACAGGCCCTGCTTGGCCAGCGCGGAGAAGGCGTTGCCGTCCTCGGCGATGTCCTGCGGGCCGGTCGCCGAGAACACCATCGTCAGGCCGATCACCAGCAGCAGACCGGCGCTGGAGATCAGCAGGTAGTACGACGCCAGCGGGCGGGCGAGCAGGCCGCGCAGCGCCGCCACGCCACCGTCGAACAGCGAGCGGCGTGCCTGACGGGCTTTCGCTTCCTCCCCCACCGGCCCATCATCGACGCTCGGCGCGCCGGGACAGCGGAGAAACTTTCGGCGTGTCTTAACTGACCGCCGCGAGGAAGTCGCTGTAGAAGAGGCCGAGGGCCATCGCGACGCCGATGCCGGCGATGATCCAGAAGCGGACCACGATGTTGACCTCGCTCCATCCCGCCAGCTCGAAGTGGTGCTGGAGCGGCGACATGCGGAACACCCGTTTACCCGTGGTCCGGAACGAGATGATCTGGATGACCACGGACATCGTGATGATCACGAAGAGGCCACCGATGATCGGCAGCAGCAGGACCGTGCGCGTCGACATCGCCATGCCGGCGATCAGGCCGCCGAGGCCGAGCGCGCCGGTGTCGCCCATGAAGATCCGCGCCGGGGACGTGTTCCACCAGAGGAAGCCGACACACGCCCCGGCGGCGGCCCCGGCTATCAGGGCTATCTCCAAGGGATCGCGTACGGCGTAGCAGTAGGTGTCCGCGCCCGCCTTGACGTAGCTCGGGTCCGCGCACCAGTGCCGGTACTGCCAGAACGCGATCAGCGCGTACGCCGCGAGCACCATCGTCGAGGCGCCCGTGGCCAGGCCGTCGAGGCCGTCGGTCAGGTTGACGCCGTTGGTCGAGGCGAGCACCACGAGCACGAAGACGATGACCGAGCCGACCTTGCCGATGTCGAGCCAGCTCACCTCGCGGATGAACGACAGCGCCGTGCTGCCCACCGTCTCGGTGTTGGTGCGGCTGCCGGTGGTGTCCAGCATCGTGCTCGGGAAATAGAGCGCGACGATGCCGAAGGTGGCGCCGACCAGGAGCTGGCCGAGCAGCTTGCCCCGCTTGTTGAGGCCGCCGCTGTGCCGCCGCCGGACCTTGAGGAAGTCGTCGATGAAGCCGACCGCGCCGCAGAACACCAGCAGGCCCAGCAGCACCAGCGCGGTGATGGTCGGGCCGACCTGGAAGATCTGCTGCGAGGGCAGCGTCGTCAGCGCGATGTGGCCGGCCACGTAGGCGATGATCGTCGCCACGATGAAGACCACGCCGCCCATGGTCGGCGTGCCCTTCTTGCCCATGTGCATCTGCGGGCCGTCGGCGCGGATCGGCTGGCCGGCCTTGAGCCGGGTGAACACCTTGATCGCGATCGGGGTGCCGAACAGCGAGACGAGGAACGCCACCGCGATGGCGACGATGACCGCCCTCACGCCGCCGACCCTTCCTCGCGCAGCGAGTCGACCACGTCCCAGGTGCGGTACCGGGATCCCTTCACGAGCACCACGTCGCCCGGCCGCAGATCGGCCCGGAGCGCGTCGATCGCCGCCTCCTGGTCGCCCAGCACCACCGACCTACCTTCCCAGCCTGGTTGGGCTGTCGCGCCCTCGTGGATCGGCCCGGCCTCCGCGCTGACCACGAAGAGCCGGTCGACGCCCAGTTCGGCGGCGAGCCGCCCGACCTCTTCGTGGCCGGCACGCTCGAACCCGCCCAACTCGGCCATGTAGCCGAGCACCGCGACGGTACGCCGTCCCGTGCCGATGGTCGCCAGCGCCCGCAAGGCCGCGGCCATCGAGGCCGGGTTGGCGTTGTAGGAGTCGTCGATGACCGTGACGCCGTCGGACCGCTCGAACACGTCCATCCGGCGGACGGACCGCAGCTCCAGCTCGCCCAGCGCCTCGCCCAGCTCGCGCAGGGGCATGCCCAGCTCGCGGGCGACCGCGGCGGCGGCGAGGCTGTTGCCCACCTGGTGCCGACCGGGCACGCGCAGCCGCACCGGGACGCTGCCGCGGGCCACCCGAAGCGTGTAGGAGGCCCGGCCGTGCGCGTCCACGGTCACGTCGTCGGCCCGCACGTCGGCGTCCGGCGCCTCACCGACCAGGACCACCCGGCCGCGGGTACGCACGGCCATCTTCCGGACCCGCTCGTCGTCGGCGTTGAGGATCGCCACCCCGTCCACGGGTACGGCCTCCGCCAGCTCGCCCTTGGCCGTGGCGATGTTGTCGACGGAGCCGAACTCGCCGATGTGCGAGGTGCCGACGTTGAGCACCACGCCGACCCGCGGCCGGGCGATGCCGGCGAGGTAGCTGATGTGCCCCATGCCCCGGGCGCCCATCTCCAGCACCAGGTAGCGGGTCTGCTCGTCGGCCTTGAGCACGGTGTACGGGAAGCCCAGCTCGTTGTTGAGCGACCCGGGCGGGGCGACCGTGGGGCCGAGCCGGGCGGCGAGCTGGGCGACCAGGTCCTTGGTCGTGGTCTTGCCGGACGAGCCGGTCAGCCCGATCACGCAGAGGTCGGGCAGCTTGGGCAGCACCGTGCGGGCCAGGGCGGCCAGCGCCGCGAGCGGGTCGTCGACGAGCACCATCGGCACGCCCTCGACCTCCCGGGTGCCGAGCACCGCGGTCGCACCCGCGGCCACGGCGGTGGCGGCGTAGTCGTGCCCGTCGACCTTCTCGCCGGGGAAGGCGACGAACAGCCCGCCGGGGCCGACCTTGCGGGAGTCGTACTCGACGGCGCCGGTGACCTCGGCCGCCGGGTCCGCGCCGGCCAGCCGGCCGTCGACCGCGGTCGCCACCTCGTCGAGGCGCATTTTGATCATCGCTGGCCCACCAGGTGGCCGAACCGGGCGTGCAGTGCCGCCGCGAGCTCGACCCGGTCGTCGAACGGGTGCGTCACGCCGGCCACCTCCTGCCCTCGTTCGTGCCCCTTGCCGAGCACCGCGATCACGTCGTCGTCGCCGGCCCGGCGGACCGCCTCGTCGATGGCCGCCCGCCGCCCACCGGTGACCTCTTCCACGGCCGCCGGACCCTGGGCGCCCGCCAACACCTCGGCGCGGATCGCCGCCGGGTCCTCGGGGCGATCGCCGCGAGCCAGACCAGCAGCGCGGCCAGGCCGCCGGAGCCGATCGAGTGTGCCTGGGCCGGCTTCGCGGAGATCACCAGCGCGAAGA
>NZ_JBFAIU010000311.1:0-9166 GCF_040654855.1 Asanoa sp. NPDC050611 | reverse complement strand
ACCGGAGCTGTCATCACCGATCAGTTCGTGCTCGAGCAGAGCCCTTGGCTGCCGCTCGCCTTACTCGTCGTGGCGGCAACGAGCTCGGCCCGCTCGGCGTCGACCGCCGGCTCGACACGGCGTACGTGGCGGCGATCGGCGCGGCGGCCCTGCTGCTGTTCCCCTGGGTGCTGCGCGGCCTGGTCGCCGTCGACCGCACCCTCGCGACGCTGCTGCTCGGCCCCGGCCGCGCCGCGGCGCGGATCGACGAGCTGGTGACCAGCCGGGCCGCGCTGACCGCCGACGCCGCCACCACGCTGCGCCGGCTGGAGCGGGACCTGCACGACGGCACCCAGGCCCGGCTGGTCGCGCTGGGCATGACGCTGTCCCGGATCGAGAAACGGCTGGGCCCGGCCGACGACGAGGCGACCGCCCTCGTCGACGCCGCCCGCGGTGGCGTGACCGACGCGCTCGAGGAGCTCCGCGAGATCGTCCGCGGCATCCACCCGCCGGCCCTCGACGCGGGGCTGCCGACCGCGCTCGGCACGCTGGCCGCCCGCAGCGGCCTGCCGGTCACGGTGTCGGTGTCGCTGGACCGGCCGCCCGCCCCCGACGCCGCCACCACGCTCTACTTCACCGCGGCGGAGCTGCTCACCAACGCGGCCAAGCACGCCGGCGCGCGCTCGGTGGCGCTGTCGCTGTCCCGCGCGGACGGCTGGTTACGGTTGGCCGTGACCGACGACGGCCGCGGCGGTGCGGCGCCGTCCCTGACGGGCAGCGGCCTGCGCGGCCTGATCGCCCGGGCCCAGGCGCTCGACGGCCGGCTCGAGGTGTCCAGCCCCGACGGCGGTCCCACCACGGTCACGATGAGCCTGCCGGGAGCCTGAGATGCGCACCGTGATCGCCGAGGACAACGCCCTGATGCGCGACGGCATGGCCGCGCTGCTGGCCGACCACGAGGTGGCGGTGCTGGCCACCGTGGCCGACGCGGCCGGGCTGCTGGCCGCCGTCGAGGAGCACCGGCCGGACGTGGCGATCGTCGACGTCCGCATGCCGCCGACGTTCACGGACGAGGGTGTCCGCGCGGCGATCGCGATCCGCTCCGCGTACCCGGAGACAGGTGTCCTGGTCTTCTCGCAGTGGGTCGAGACCGTGTACGCGAACCAGCTGCTGCGCGAACACCCGGCCCGCGTGGGCTATCTCCTCAAGGACCGCATCGTCAGCACGGCCGCGTTCCTGGACGCCCTGCGCCGCATCGCCGACGGCGGCGTGGCCCTCGACCCGGAGGTCATCCGCCAGCTGCTGTCGGGGCCCACAGTGGACGCCGGCCTCGCCCGCCTGACGCCGCGCGAGCGCGAGATCCTGGCGCTGGTGGCCGAGGGCCGCTCCAACGTCGCGATCGCCGCGGACCTGCACCTGGCCGGCCGCAGCGTGGAGAAGCACGTGACGGCCATCTTCACGAAGCTGGACCTGCCGCCGGCACCGACCGACCACCGCCGCGTCCGCGCGGTCCTGCGCTACCTGGAAGGCCGGCACGGCCTGTCGGCGCAGTAGCATGGCCCGTGCTTGATCCACGGGGAGCGACGACGGCCGAGGAGTACGTCGTCCTCCTACGCCGCGTGCGGAACCGCTCGGGGCTTTCCTACCGGACGATCGCGACCACGTTCGGCCGGCTCTCCGTCGACCAGTACGACGCCTGGCCCTTGTAGGGGCAGTAGGTGAGCTGGTCGCTCGGCGTCAGGTCGGCGACCACGTCCTCGATCGGCAGGTAGAACCGGACCGGCAGGCTCGTCTCGAACAGGAGCGTCGGCCGGCTCGTCTCGGCGAGCAGCACGCCGTCGTCCTCGATCCGGATGTGCCGCGTGCTGGTCCGGGAGTCGACGCGGTGGTACGGGTCGCGCGGGTGCCCGTGCACCTCCTCGTCCTCCTCGAACCACTGGTCCATCGCGTCGAAGTCGAGCAGGACGTGGTCGCGCAGGTCCGGATCGTCGGGCCGGAACCCCGCCTCGGCGCGCCGCTCGCCACCGAACGCGAGGTCGAGCGACAGGCCCGGGGTGGAGTGCACGGCGAACGGGATGCCGGGGTGCAGCAGCGCCGGTCCGCCCAGGGTGACCTCACCGGCCTCGGCCACCTCGGCCCGCAGGTCGGTCGCCGGCACGGCGTAGGTCGGCACGATCCGCCGCGGCTCCCAGACCAGCACCGCGTCGGTGGTGTCCACGATGGTCTCACCGCCGAGCACGGCCCGGACCCGCTTCTCCGTCGGCTCGTGCCGCATCTCCTTGAACCGCTCGCCCATCGCATCGCGCATACGCGTACTCATGCCGCCGCCTCCCTACGGTCGGCGGGGCAGGAGCACCGGGTACTGAGCTGACCGCACTCGCTTCGCTCGCTCATACGACCACCTTGACGCAGTCAGCGCGCCGGCACCACCCACGGGAACGTGTCGCGGCGCGTGTCGGCGGCGACGGACGGGTCCAGGCCGGAGCTGGTCGCCGAGTCCAGGACCAGCGAGAACATCACCTCGGGAGCGTTGTCGGCGAGCGCACGCCCGTTGATCCCGGTGAAGCCGAAGCTGGCCGGACTGCCGACCGTGTACGGCATCACCTCGGGGAAGATCCGGCGCGCCACGAGCTGCCCGTAGCCGTCCGGGTCGGACGTGTTGCCGCCGTTGGCGGCGACGAACGCGGCGATCTTCTCGGCGATGTACTTGCCGTCCTCGTTGAAGTCCGCGGACGGGTGCCGCCCGTTGGCCGGGTTGCTGAAGTCGAGGTCGTCGGGCCAGAAGATCGGCCACATCATCGGCAGGCCGAACCGGTTGATCTGATGCCACTCGCCGCCGTCGTCGGCCAGCTTCGTCGCGCACCAGACACCGATCTCCGCACCGGGGCGCAGCCGCGGGTGGTCGTGCCTGACCTCGAGCACGATCGTGTAGACCTGCGTGCCCGCGAAGCTGTTCCTCGGCTGCCCCGCGCGCCACCCGGTCAGGTCGGCGACCGCGCCGTCGCGCACCGCTGCGTTGATCACGGACAGCTCGTCGAGGTCGATGTAGAACGGGTCGTTGATCCGCCCGGCCCAGGCCCGCACGCCGCCGTCGGCGGTGGCCTCCCCCGTGCGGCCGGTGGCGACCACGTTGCCGAGCCCGGCGTCACCGACGGCCTCGGTGCCGGTCAGCTCGCGCACCTCGTACGCCTGCTGGCCGTCGGACCCGACGGGCTCGAACGCCACGCGGTAGGTCAGCTCCTCGTGTTCGGCGCCGTCGAAGTGGACGCGGAACTCGTAGCGGGCATCCGGGTGGAAACCGGGCATGACGTCGGCGCCGGTGACGTTCGAGTTGACGTCCATCATCAGCACCGTGCAGCCATCGCCACCGAAGACGAACAGGTCGTCGATGAAGAGCTGCCCGCGCTGGGGCGCCTCTGGGGTCGGGAGATGGTGGGACATGGCGGCACTCCTTCACAGCCCCGGGAGCTTCCGACGTTACCGGCGAACCGCCGTCATCAGTGCGGAAGGGAAGTTTCAGCCGTCGATCACCAAAGCGGCGCGGAGGGCGTCGATGTCCGCGTCGGTCAGCCCGTGCACGGCGGCCCAACCCCGGCCGGACCCCCACCGGGCACGGATCCGGGCCAGCGCCGTGGCCATCATCGGCGCCGCCGGGTGCCAGTCGAGCCCGTCCGGCCAGTCCGGCGGCCACGGCTCGCCCGCGGCCAGCGCGTTGACCCGCAGCCGCTCGTTGATCGCGTCGACCGCGCCGGCGGTCCGGGCGTAGTCGGCGCAGATCACCTCGTCGGGCACGCCGAGCAGGTCGAGCAGGATCGCGACGAAGACGCCGGTGCGGTCGCATCCGGCGGCGCAGTGGACGAGGGCGGGCAACGCGTCAGGATCGGCCAGGGTACGCAGGGCGGCCGCGACCTCGTGACCGCGCTGGGCCAGCACGCCGACGTAGAACGCCGAGCGATCGGATATGTCCGTGATGTCGCCCAGTGGCACCGGGACGTAGCGCACGGGTGTCGCACCCAACGGGCCGCGACCGTAGAGCGACATCTCGGACGCGTCGCGCAGATCGACGACGGTCGCCAGGCCGTACTCCCCCGTCAGCGTCGCCGCCTCGGCCGGCGTCAGGTGCGAGACCGTGTCGCTTCGATAGAGCCGCCGCGGACCGATCACGCCACCGCGCGCCGGCAGCCCGGCCAGGTCGCGGAAGTTCGGCAGGTTCGGGAACACGGGCCTCAGGCCTCCGCCGTCGAACGCGGCAGCCGCACGCCCGTGAACGTCGCGCCGCCGGCCGGCACCAGCCAGGTCATCGCCTCGACGGCGAGCCGACCGGCCTTGACCGCCGGGTCGTCGGCGTAGAGGGCCCGGGCGGTGGCCAGGTCCGTGGCGAGCACGCAGATGCCGCGCAGGCGCTCGTCGGTCTGGTCGGCCAGCGGGCCGGCGACGGTCAGCAGCCCGCGGTCGGCGAGGCCGGCCTGGTAGGCGAGGTGGGCGTCCTGGAGCGCGGCCGCCGCGTCTTCGGACAGTTCGGGCGCGTCGGGAGCGCGGACCAGCAGCACGAGCGTGTGGGCATCGAAGCGCATGCGGCGCAGCGTACCGAGGCTTGACTTTGTGTCGTAAAGTTCTTTACGTGAGTGAGAGCTTTGTCGACAACGACCAGCCGCCGGGCGATCCGGCCGAGGCGCTCCGGCTGATCGAGGAGCAGCGCGCCGCGGTGCTCCGCCGCATCCAGGTCGACGACCGGTTGTGGTACTGGCCGTGGGGCGTGGCCTGGCTCGTCGGCTTCGGGCTGCTGTTCCTGCGTTACGGCCCCGACGGACGCGTCTTCGTCGACATGCCGGAGTGGCTGCCGGTGGTCGTGCTGGTCGCCCTGATGCTCGGCGCGAGCGTGTTCTCCGGCCTGACCGGCGCCAAGGCCTACGGCCACGTCGCGGGCGAGTCGGCGCGGCGCGGCGCCTACTACGGCTGGTCCTGGAGCATCGCGTTCACCAGCGCCACGGTGATCCTGGTCAAGGTCAACGACGCGCTGCCCGAGGACCTGCGGACGCTCGTCTGGTCGGCCACGATGGCGGCGCTCACCGGCGCCCTGCACATGGCCGGCGGCGCGATCTGGCTCAACCGCCCGCTCTTCCAGCTCGGCGTCTGGATCTCCGTGGTCAACGTCGCGGGTGTCCTGGCCGGGCCGGGCTGGCAGGCGCTGATCATGTGCGTCCTGGCGGGTGGCGGCATGCTCGCGTTCGGCGCGATCGCCCACCGCTGGCGGGGCTCCAGGACATGACCGACGCTCCCCTGGACCCGGTGATCCACGCCCAGGCCCGGCTGCGGGTGGTCGCCGCTCTGTCCACATTGGGCCCGGGTGACCAGATCTCCTTCCCGCGCCTGCAGGAGATCCTCGCGATGACGGCCGGCAACCTCTCGGTCCACCTGCGCAAGCTCGAGGACGCCGGCTACGTCGCGATCACGAAGACGCACCGCGGCCGCACACCGGTCACCCTGGTCGCGCTCACCAACCGCGGCCGGACGGCGTTCGAGGAATACACCGCATCCGTACGTGCCCTGCTGGCTCCCCCGGACATCAAGGAGAAGACATGATCCTCGCGGAGGCGATCGAGGTCACCCGCCGGTACGGCGACGTCACGGCCCTCGACCGCGTCTCGCTCCAGGTGGCCGAGGGCGAGCTGGTCGGCCTGCTCGGCCCCAACGGCGCCGGCAAGACCACCCTCGCGAGCCTGCTGACCGGCGTGCGCCGCCCGGACGAGGGCCGGGTCACGCTCTGCGGCGGCGACCCGCGGGACCCGCGCACCCGGCGCGCCCTCGGCGTCACGCCGCAGGAGACGGGGCTGCCGGCCACCCTGCGGGTCGGCGAGGTCGTCGACTTCGTCGGCGCGCACTACCCCGACCCGGTCCCGCGCGCCGAACTGCTCGACCAGTTCGGCATCGCCGACCTCGTCAAGCGGCAGACCGGCGGGCTCTCCGGCGGCCAGAAGCGGCGCCTCGCGATCGCGCTCGCGTTCGTCGGCCGGCCCCGGATCGTCGTCCTCGACGAGCCGACCACCGGACTCGACGTGCAGTCCCGGCGCGGGCTCTGGGACGCCATCAAGGCCTACCACGCCGGCGGCGGCACCGTGCTGCTCTCCAGCCACTACCTCGAGGAGATCGAGGCCCTCGCCGACCGGGTCGTGGTGCTCGGCCACGGCCGCGTGCTGGCCGACGACACCGTGACCGCCGTGCGCGGCATGGTCGGCGTCCGCCGGGTCAGCTTCGCGCTCGACGGCGAGCCGCCCGCGCTGCCGGGCGTGGTCGCGGTCGAGCGGCACGAGGAGCGCACCCACCTGCTCACCCCCGACTCGGACGCGCTCGTCCGGGCCCTCGTGGCGTCCGCTGTGGACTTCCGCGACCTGGAGGTGGCGCCGACCTCGCTCGAGGAGGCGTTCCTCGCCATCACCGAAGAGCCCGCACCCGTCGTCGCCGCGGCCTGAAGGAGCACCCCTTGACGCTCACCCTCGTCCACGCCAGATACCAGCTCCTCGAGACCATCCGCATCCCGATCGCCCTGATCGGCTCGGCGTTCTTCCCGGCCGCCTCGATGCTCTTCTTCGTCGTGCCGTTCGCCGGTGACGACCCGGTGGGCGCCACCTTCGCCACGGCCTCCATGGTCACGTTCTCCATCATGGTGAGCAGCCTGTTCACGTACGGCGTGGGCGTCGCCGACGACCGCTCCCAGCCGTGGGACGGCTACATGCGCACGCTCGCCGCCGGCGCCGGCCCCCGGTTCGCCGGCCGGATCCTCGCCGGCATGAGCATGGCCCTCGTGTCGCTCGTGCCCGTGGTGCTGATCGGTGCCCTGTTCACCGAGGCCACCGTCACCCCGGCCGGCTTCCTGCTCGGCCTGTGCACGGTGTTTGTCGGCGCGCTGCCGTTCACGCTGATGGGCCTGGCCATCGGGTACGCGCTGCCACTCAAGGCGGCCCTCGTGGTCTGCCAGGTCATCTTCTTCCCGCTGGCGTTCGGCGGCGGCCTGATGTCCGCGCCCGACCAGGCACCGGGGTTCATCCAGGCGATCGCGCCCTACCTGCCCACCCGCGGCGCCGTCGAGCTGATGTGGGCGGCCGTCGGCGACTACCCGGTGCGCCCGCTGTCGGTGGTGATGCTGGCGGTCTGGACGGTCGCGGCCGGCGCCGTCGCGGTCTGGGCCTACCGCCGCGACGAGGGCCGCCGGTTCCGCTGAACAGGTGGCGGACCGTCACTTGAGGACGGTCAGCCGTTGGGTCGCCCGCGTGAGCGCCACGTAGAGGTCGTTGACGCCGCGCGGCGACTCCGCCTCGATGCCGTCCGGGTCGGCCACCACGACCGCGTCGAACTCCAGGCCCTTCGCCTGCCGGGCCGACACCACCGCGACCGGGCTCTCCAGGTCGGGCTCGTCGCCGACCGCGACGGCCAGGTCCGGCAGCGCCGCCCGCACCTCCGCGGCCAGCGCACCGACCCGGGCCGCCGGCGCGATCACCGCGAGCCGCCCGTCGCCGAGCTCCGCCGCCTCCGCGGTGACCACGGTGCCCAGCTCGTCGAGCCGGCCCAGCGCGGGCGCCCGGCGGGTGGAGCGCACCGAGCGCGGCGGGGTCGCCGCCGGGTCGATCCGGGCCAGCACCTCGCCGGCCAGCGACATCACCTCGGCCGGCGTGCGGTAGTTGACGGTCAGCTCGGCCAGCTTCCAGCGGTCGGCCACGTACGGCGTGAACACCTCGGACCACGACGAGGCGCCGGCCGGGTCGCCGGTCTGCGCGATGTCGCCGACCACGGTCATCGAGCGGCTCGGCGCCCGGCGCATCAGCAGCCGCCACGCCATCGGCGACAGCTCCTGCGCCTCGTCGACGATGATGTGCCCGAACGCCCACTTCCGGTCGCGGGCGGCCCGCTCGGCGGCGCTGAGCCGGAGCCCGTCCTCCTGCCGCTCGGCCAGCCGCGAGGCGTCGAGCAGGTCGGTCACCAGCAGCAGCTCGGGGTCGTCCTCGTCCTCCACGTCGATCGAGGCGGAGCCGCGGGCGATCTCCAGTGCGCCCTCGGCGTAGGCCAGCTCGGAGCGGCGCACCCGGTCGGCCAGCCGGCGGGCGGCGGCCTCCGCGTCGGGCAGCTCGCCGAGCTGTTCGGCGGCCTCGTCGAGCAGCGGGGCGTCGGCCGGCGTCCACGCGGCGTTGGCGGGCCGGGTCAGCAGCGCGGCCTCGGCCAGGGTGAGCAGCTCCGTGCCGTCGGCGCCCACGCGGGCCGCGGCCAGCCGGTCGGCCGAGGAGAACAGCTCGCGCAGCAGGCGCTGCGGGGTCAGTGGGGGCCAGAGCACGTCGAGCGCCGCCCGTACGCCCGGGTCGGCGTCCAGCTCGGCCCGGATGTCGGCGAGGTCCGCGGCGCCCATGAGCATCGGGTCGCCGGGCGCGTCACCCTCGCCCAGCGGGTCGTCGGCGTACGGGTCGGTGCCGATCAGCTCGGCCATCTGCGCGACCAGCCCCTCGACGACCGCGCCCGCGAACACCTCGCGGGCCTGGTTGTGCGTGCGGCCGGACCGGCGGGCCCGGTCGCGGGCGGCGCGGACCAGCTCGCGGTCGATGGTCAGGGACTCCTGGTCGATCTCGACGGTGATCGGGTCGGCGGGCAGCTCCTGGCGGTCGGCGATGGCGGCGGCGAGCACGTCGACGAACACGGCCCGGCCCTTGATCGCGGCGACGTGCTCCGGCTCCTCGCCGCGCGCGGTCACGCCCGGGAAGAGGTCGCCGAGTGTCCACAGCAGCACACCGGTCTCGGCGAGCGACGGCAGCACGTGCGAGATGTAGCGCAGGAACGTCGGGTTGGGCCCGACCACCAGGACGGCGCGCGACGACAGCTCGCGCCGGTGGGTGTAGAGCAGGTAAGCCGCCCGGTGCAACGCCACGGCGGTCTTGCCGGTGCCGGGGCCACCCTGGACGACCAGCACCCCGGTCAGGTCGGCGCGGATGATCCGGTCCTGCTCGGCCTGGATCGTCTCGACGATGTCCCGCATGCGGCCCGTGCGCCGGGCGTCGACCGCGGCCAGCAGCGCCGCCTCGCCGGCGAGGCCCTCGCGGTGCGCCGAGCCGGCCGCGTCGGACAGGTCGAGCACCTCGTCGTCGAGGGCGACCACCGTGCGGCCCTTGGAGCGGATGTGCCGGCGCCGCCGGATGCCCAGCGGGTC
>NZ_JBFAIU010000310.1:0-9179 GCF_040654855.1 Asanoa sp. NPDC050611 | reverse complement strand
GCGAGGGCGCGCTCCCACCGCGATGCGCGAAGCGCGACGCCACCGCGAGCGCGAGGGCGCGATCCCACCGCGAGCGCGAGGGCGCGATCCCACCGCGACGCGCGAAGCACGACGCCACCGCGACGCGCGGAGGGCGACGCCACCGTGAGCGCGAAGGGCCGCCGTCAGTCCGTCGCTACCGTGAACCGCACCGCCGACGGTCGTGTCTCGTCATGGAAGACCCACCGCCGCCCGGCCCGCATCGCGACCGCGCTCCCCAACGGCTCCCCGGTTCCCGGATTCCGCGCCCACCGCGGATGCGCCCCACCCGACACCTGCACCCGCAGGCGATGCCCGGCCCGAAACCGGTAGGCGGTCGGGTACATCGGCACCTCGACCCGCGTCGCGCCACCCCCGTCGGTCGGGAACCGCCCCGGCACCACCCGGACCAGCCCGTCGCACACGTTCCAGGACCGCCCGCGCGGGTCCACGTCGCACAGCCGCACGAAGATGTCGAAGTGCTCCGGCTCGCCACCGACGTAGATTGTCGCCGCGACCTCGCCCACGATGTCGACCGGCGACTCCAGCGGCGCGCCCGTGAACACCAGCACGTCGTCGCGCGCCTCGACGGCCCGGTTGTCGACCCGCCCAGCCTTGTTGGCGGCGAGCACGGCGCCGCCGACCGACGGCGTCGGGTCCGCCGGGTCGTAGAAGAACGACGACGGCTCACCGGGCCGCGGCTCCGCGCCCAGCCCGCCCTCGGGCCGCAGCAGCACCTCGGCGGGCCGGCCGGGCGGCGGCCAGCTCGGCACGTCCCGCCAGCCGGCGTTGGCGACGTGCAGCCGCACGCCACCGGGCGGGGGCGGGGCGGGGTCGTCGGCCATCCGCTCGCACAGGAACGCCAGCCCGTCGCGCATCCAGGCGCCGAGCAGCCCCGGGCTCCCGTGCGTCCAGGGCCCGATCGTCAGCGACGGCGAAGCGCCGGCCTTCTTCAGCGCGGCATAGTCCCGCAGCTGGGCCGTCAGGAAGATGTCGTGCCAGCCGGTGATCATCGTGACGGGTGCGCGTACATCCGGAATGGACGTGTCGAAGACCCGGTCCGCCCAGTAGGCGGCGTCCGGCTCGACCTCGCGCAACCACTCCTGGAAGAACGGCACCGCCGTGCCGACGGCCACCGTGTCGGCCGTCTCCAGCGGCAGGGTGGCCAGCCCGCGTACCAGCTTCGGCTGCCCGCGCTTGAGCTCGGCCTGCCGGGTCAGGAACGGCTGCCCCTCGGCGGCGAGCAGCTCGGCCCAGGTCAGCACGGTGTCGAGGGAGAAGGCCTCACCGGCGTACGTGGAGTCGCGGGCCGACGAGGTCGTGCAGACCAGCACCATCGCTCGGAGCTCGTCGCCGGCGTAGGGCGCCACGGCCCACTGGGTGAAGCCCTGGTAGCTGGAGCCGAACATGGCCAGGCGCCCGTTGTACCAGGGCTGGCGCCGGAGCCAGTCGATCGTGTCGATGCCGTCTTCGCGCTCGTGCAGCATCGGCTCGAAGCGCCCGCCGGAGCCGTAGGTGCCACGGCACGACTGGATCACGGCGTGCAGCCCGCGCTCGGCGATGATCCGCCCGAGCAGGGTGACCGGCCCACCCCGCCCGTACGGCGTCCGGATCAGCACGGTCCCGGCGTCCGGCTTGGGCGTGGCGTAGTGGTCGGTCATGAGCACCACACCGTCGCGGGCGCGCATCCGCTGGTGGCGCCGGTAGCTCACCTTGCCGGAGACGGACGGCGGCAGCCGCAGCGCACGGGCGGCGGCGAAGGTCGCGACCTGAGCGAGCACGATCCCACGGTACCCAGCCGCCGCCCGCCGCGACCGTCACACGCCGATCCTGCGCCAGTCTCCCCAGATCGCGAACGTCATGCCGGCGCTCGCCTGGATGTTGACGAAGAGCGTACGCCCGTCCGGACTGAAGGTTGACCCGGCGAACTCGTCGTTGAACCGGGTCGTCCCGGTGCTGGAGACGAGCCGGTTGAGCGCGATGTCGAACAGCTCGCCGTGCCTGGTCAGCCCGCGCAGGTAGTTGTCGTTGGTGTTGTCCTCGCAGACGACCAGCGTGCCGCGCGGGCTGGTGGTCACGTTGTCCGGGAAGTCGAGAGTGTCCGGCCCGGGCGACTGGTAGACCGCGCGCAGCACCTGGTGCTTGGGGTAGTAGGCCCAGATCTGCCCAGATCCGTTGCCGTAGCCGTCGGTCGCGTGTGGTCCGATCTCGGTCTCGGGCTCGCCACCGCCCTGGGTGGACGTGAAATAGACGACCCCGTCGTCGTAGACGGCGCCTTCGAGCCGCGAGAAGTAGGCGGCGCCCTGCTCCCAGCCCTGCTTCGGCACGTACACAGTGGCGTCGTCGTTGGTCGTCGGCGCCGTCTGCCCGGGCGTGTAGGGGAAGCGCGGCGACGGATCGTCGATATCGACCCATTTCACGTCGTACGTGGCCCCGCGGCGCTGCGCCCCTTCGAGGTGGATGTTGGGCCGCTTCCGGACGGCGAGCATCTGCAGCCGCCCCTTGTTGTCGAGGTACCCGAGCCGCATCGGATCGCGGCGGGGCTTGTAGCGGTAGAACCCGGAGGGAAACTCGAAGCTGTCCTCGGTGAGGTAGAGGTAGCCCGAGTGCGGGTCGTAGGCGACGGCCTCATGCGTGAACCGCCCGGCGGCGGTGAGCGGCTCGCGCGCCTCGCCGTTGACGGGCACCTCGAAGACGTAACCGTGGGGCTGCGTCAGCGGGACGTTGGAGACGTTGGTGAAGTCCGGCCCTACGTCGGGCCCGTTGACGGTCTCCTCGCAGGTCACCCAACTGCCCCAGGGCATGCGGCCGCCGGAACAGTTCATCATGGTGCCGTTGATACTGGTGTACGCCCGGCGGACCTCGCCGTGCGCGCTGACGTGCACGGTGGTCGTGCCGCCGCGGGCCATGGGGTCGTAGGGCGTGCGGGGCCCGAACGCCGGGCCCGGGTTGTTGATCTCGTGGTTCCGGATGAGCACGACGTCACCGTCGCGCCCCCGGAAGGCACCCATGCCGTCATGCCGCCCGGGCAGGGCGGTGCCGTCATCGAGCGTGACGGGCGCTTCGGTGTCGTGAAAGGACCGGTACTGGAACCCCGCCGGCACGTGCAGGCGGACCTTGCCGTCCCGCAGGTCAGCGATGTTGTCGACGAGGGGCGCCCCGTCCTTGGGAGCGGCCCCGGCGGCCTCCCGGTTGACGAAGCCGAGGAACGGCCCACCAAGCACGGCACCGCCGGCGGCAGCGGCAGCACCGCGCAACAAACTGCGACGATCAAGATCAGACATCGACGACTCCTTTGTCGGATCCACCGATCCTCACGACCGCACGCGGCCAGCGCAACCTCTGGTTGGCCCGGAGTTAACCCCCCGTCCACCAGTGCCGCGGGAGGACGGGGCGTTGGCGTACCGGACGCGGGCCCGGGGTATGTCCGTCAACAGCGGGAAGGTGGTGGGTTGTGCTGAAGAAGCCAAGTTGGAAGATCTATCCGGTCGTCGCCGCGGCGAGCGCCGTCCTGCTCGCCATGGCCGTCGGGGACAGGCTCGGCCCGGACGCCGCGTGGGTGTTCTTCGTCGTCCCGGTGCTCGCCGTCGTCGCGGTCGCGCTCGCGGTGCGCCGGGCGACCCGCGGCACCTGACCGCATGCCGGTCCGGCGCAGCGGAGTCGCGACAAGCCGGAGGGGCCGGCCGCAGCGGGCCGGCGTCACGCGGCGGCGGCGCGGACCTCGTCGACCGATCGGCGCAGCGCGTCCGCCGACGGCCGCTCGCCTGCGGCGGAGGCGGACCCGTACCGGTCCAGCTCCGCCTCAGCGGCCGTCACCTCCGGCAGGCTGAAGCGCAGCGCACCAGGCGAATTCAACCCGGCGTGGGTGATCGCCGGCCCTCAGGCAGACGAACATCCGGACGCGGCGGCGAACGCGGCGAAGCTCGTGCGGACCCTGTTCGCCGACTCGGCCGCCGCGTTCGCCACGTCCGGGTTCGGCGGTGACGCGGCGACCGCCCGGCGGGCCATGTCGAGGGTGGCCCGGTAGTCGTCGACCAGGATGGCCAGGACCGAGGCCGGGCCGCCGGTGTAGGCCGACGCCTGCCGGAAGAATTCGTCGGCGGCCATCCTGAACTCGGCCATCTCGTCCGAGGTCGCGGTCGCCACCTCGGCCGCCACCCGGGGAGCGGTCTGGTCCCACTCGCTGAAGCGCCGCTCGACCGTCGTGCACGCGACGGTCGCGGCGTCGGGTGCGGGCCCCGCCGCACGGGTGGGTGCGGGCGGCGGCGAATCAGCATGGCAGCCCGCGAACAGCAGGGCTGCGACGGTGAGGCCGACCGCGGCCAGAAGGCGCCTCATCGCACGCAACCTAGCCGGCCGACCTCTCCATCGGGTGACCGTCAGGCAACCAGTCGTCAGCCGGCGTGCTTGCGGCGGGCGGCCGCGCGGCCCCGGGCCGTCTGGTCCAGCACCACCTTGCGGATGCGCACCGCGGACGGCGTCACCTCGACGCACTCGTCCTCGCGGCAGAACTCCAGCGCCTGCTCCAGCGAGAGCTTCCGCGGCGGGATGACCTTCTCCGTCTCGTCCGCCGTGGACGAACGCATGTTCGTCAGCTTCTTTTCCTTGGTGATGTTGACGTCCATGTCGTCCGAGCGGGAGTTCTCGCCCACGATCATGCCCTCGTAGACCTCGGTGCCCGGCTCCACGAACAGCGTGCCGCGCTCCTGCAGGTTGAGCATCGCGAAGCCCGTCACCGGCCCGGACCGGTCCGCGACCAGCGACCCGTTCCCACGCGTACGCAGCTCCCCGAACCACGGCTCGTAGCTCTCGAACACGTGGTGCAGGATGCCCGTGCCCCGGGTGTCCGTCAGGAACTCCGTCCGGAAGCCGATCAGCCCGCGCGCCGGCACCAGCCACTCCATCCGGATCCAGCCCGTGCCGTGGTTGACCAGCTGCTCCATCCGGCCCTTGCGGGTCGCCAGCAGCTGGGTGATCGCGCCGAGGTACTCCTCGGGCGAGTCGATCGTCAGGCGCTCCACCGGCTCGCAGGTGCGCCCGTCGATCTCGCGGGTCACCACCTGGGGCTTGCCGACGGTCAACTCGTACGACTCCCGCCGCATCTGCTCGACCAGGATCGCCAGGGCGAGCTCGCCGCGGCCCTGGACCTCCCAGGCGTCGGGGCGCTCGGTCGGCAGCACCCGCAGGGACACGTTGCCGACCAGCTCGCGGTCGAGGCGGTCCTTGACCATGCGGGCCGTGACCTTCGCGCCCTTGACCCTGCCGACCAGCGGCGACGTGTTGGTGCCGATCGTCATCGAGATCGCCGGCTCGTCCACCGTGATCAGCGGCAGCGGGCGCGGGTCCTCGGCGTCCGCCAGCGTCTCGCCGATCATGATCTCCGGGATGCCCGCCACGGCCATGATGTCGCCGGGGCCCGCGGAGTCGGCCGGCTTACGCTCGAGGCCCTCCGTCATCAGTAGCTCGGAGATCCGGACCCGCTCGGTCGTGCCGTCGATCTTGCACCAGGCGACCGTCTGGCCCTTGCGGATCGTGCCCTCGCGGACCCGGCACAGCGCCAGGCGGCCCAGGAACGGCGACGCGTCCAGGTTGGTCACGTGCGCCTGGAGCGGGGCGTCCTCCTCGTACGAGGGCGCCGGGATGGTGTCCAGCAGCGTCCGGAACAGGGGCTCGAGCGAGTCGCTGTCCGACGGGACCGTCCCGTCCGCCGGCTGGGTCAGCGACGCGATGCCGTCCCGGGCGCACGCGTACACGATCGGGAAGTCGATCTGCGAGTCGTCCGCGTCGAGATCCAGGAACAGCTCGTACGTGTCGTCGACGACCTCTTTGATCCGGGCGTCGGGCCGGTCCACCTTGTTGATCACGAGGATGATCGGCATCCGGGCCGCGAGGGCCTTCCGGAGCACGAACCGCGTCTGCGGCAGCGGGCCCTCGCTCGCGTCGACCAGCAGCACCACGCCGTCGACCATGGTCAGGCCGCGCTCGACCTCGCCGCCGAAGTCCGCGTGGCCCGGCGTATCGATGATGTTGATGACCACCGGGTCGCCCTCGGCCGGGGCGTACGTGATGGCGGTGTTCTTGGCGAGAATGGTGATGCCCTTCTCGCGCTCGAGGTCCATCGAGTCCATCACGCGGTCGGTCATCTCGGCCCGGGCGTGGAACTGGCCGCCCTGCCGCAGCATCGCGTCGACAAGGGTCGTCTTGCCGTGGTCGACGTGGGCCACGATGGCGACATTGCGGAGATCGGAACGGGTCGGCATACGTCCATCCTCCTTGGTCGGCCGGCGCGGACCCCGTCGGGGTATCCCGGAGGTGGCCCGGATCTCTGGTTATTGCCTGTTTCTGGACCCTTACGCACTGGCATGCTGGTTCGGTGGGCCGGGGGACGCAATGGTCGATCTACTGACACGGCTGGCAGATCTGCCGCCAGCCGTCATCTACGTGATCGCATTCACACTTATCGCAGGCGAAACAGCGGTTCTGCTCGGGCTGATCTTTCCGGCCGAGGCGACGCTGCTGCTCGTCGGCTTTCTGTCATACACGGGCACGCTGGACCTGCGCCTGACGCTCGTGCTGATGATGGCGGCGGGGCTGGTCGGCGACTCGCTCGCCTTCCGGGCCGGCCGCCGCTACGGCACCCGACTACGCGAGGGGCGCTGGGGCGAGCGGGTCGGTGCCGAACGCTGGGCCAAGGCCGAGGGGCTGCTGCAGAAGATGGGCGGCCGGGGCATCCTGGTCGCCCGGTTTGTCGCGTTCGCCCGCACGCTCGTCCCCCGCCTCGCGGGTGCCACCGGCATGCCGTACCGCCGCTTCGGGCTCTGGAACCCGCCCGGCGTGATCCTGTTCGTCGGGGCGTCCGTGCTCGTCGGCTACATCGCGGGCGAGTCCTACGAGACGGTCTCCGAATACTTCGGCAAGGCCACCGGCGCCGTGCTGATCCTCCTCGGCACGCTCATCGCGATCGTCATCGCGGGCCGCTGGCTGGGCCGCAACCCCGACCCGTTCCGCGCCCTGGTCGCCCGGGCCGGCGCGCTGCCACCGCTGCGCTGGCTCAACCAGCGCTTCGGCGTGCTCTTCTTCCTGCTCACCATGCGCGTCGGCCGCGGCTGGGCACTGATCGCCAACCTGGTCGCGGGCGTGGCGCTGCTGTTCGGCATCGGCTTCGGGCTCGCGTTCGTGATGAAGTGGGCGGTCGACCAGAGCGGCCTGAGCATCGTCGACGACAACATCGCGAGCTGGTTCGCCCTGCGCCGCACCGACCAGGTCGTCGACGCCGCCCGCGACACCCTGGGCGTCCTGCGGGGCTCCTGGCTGATCCTTGCGGTCGGCCTGGTCGCCCTCCTGCTCGCCTGGCGGCACCGCTCCTGGCGCGGCGACCTGGTCACGATCGTCAGCACCGCCGGCGCGTTCGTGCCGCTCGTCCTGCTCGCGGTGATCTCCGACCTGACCCGGGCCGGCGACCTCACCCCGGCCAGCTCCTCGGTCTCCGGCCTGTTCCCCAGCCAGAACGCCGTCGTCACCGCCGGCTTCTGCACCCTGGCCTGGACGCTCTCCCGCGGCCGGCGCTGGCCGCTGCGGGTGGCGCTCTGGACGGTCGCGGCCGCGTTCATCGTCAGCCTCTCCGGCGCCCGCCTCTACCTGGGCTGGAGCGTGGCCAGCGAGACCGCCACCTCGGTGCTGCTCGGTGTGATGTGGACGCTCTTCTTCATGGTCGCCTGGGCCACCCGCGACGACGAGACGACCGAGAAGCCGCCGGCGTACGCGGAAAGCGTGCCCGAGCCGGCCCCCGCCGCCCTGGCCGAGCCGGGCGATGCCGGGCTGGCCACCGCGCCACAGACCGCGCAACCGGGGCGGTAGGAACGCGATCCGGCTGGTAGCGTCCCCGGATCACGGGGAGGTGTGCGATGAGACGGTCACGCGCGCTCGCGTTCTGCGCGGTCGCTCTGGTGCTGCTCGCCGGTTGTGCCGGCCAGCAGGCGACGCCACAGGCCGGCGGGTCCTACGACAACACGGCCGTCGACTCGGGCGAGGGCGACAGCACCCCCGCCTGGGAGGAGACGCCGGAACCCGACGCGGACGCCGACGCCGAGATCGGCCTCGGTGCGGCGCCGACGACGGCACCGCCCAGCCCGACGAAGAAGCCGCCCCGCAAGACGACGCCGACCAAGAAGAGCCCGCCGCGCAAGACGACCAGCGAGAAGATCGCGCCTCCGCCGCCCAAGCCGGCCGCCGGCTGCACCAAGCCGCGCTACGAGGGCACCCAGGCCAGCCGGGCCAACGTCAAGGCGGCCCTGACCGACGCCGCGGGCCGCACCTACTGGCCGAGCAGCGCGCCGAGCCTCAAGGTGCCGCTGGACCTGGTCAAGGCCACGGCCTGGCAGGAAAGCGGCTGGCAGTCCAACATCATCGCCTGCGACGGCGGGATCGGGCTGATGCAGGTCATGACCGACACCGCGACGTTCGTCAACCAGCGGTTCGAGAAGAACTACAACATCAAGGACTACAAGGACAACGCCGCGCTCGGCGCCAACTACCTCGCCTGGCTGATCAAGTACTTCGGCGACGTCTACTTCAAGGGCGACTACTCGGTCGACGAGGCGGACTGCGCAAGCCATGACGACCTGTGCCTGCTCAACGCGGTGATCGCGGCCTACAACTTCGGCCCGGGCGCGGTCGACACCGACGACGGGTTGGTCATCCCCAACCCGCGGTACGTCGACAACGTGCGCTCGCTGATGACCAACTGCGAGTGCCTCAGCTTCTGATCGCGCGCAGGGCGAAGGTGTCGGCGATCCCGTTCGGGCTCGACTCCTCGACCGCCTCGATCCGCAGGCCGGCCGCCGCGACCGCGGTGAGCAGGTCGGCCAGCGGCACGTGCCACGCGCCGACCCGGGCCCGCACGCCCTGCGGCGCCCAGGCGTCGAAGGTGCGCGCCGTGTCCGCGTACCGCGTGTTGATCGTGATCAGGTCCGCGACCGACCGGTCCGCGAACGCGCCGACGAAGCACGGGTGCACCCCGACGTGCACGAACCGGCCGCCCGGCGCGAGCACCCGCGCGGCCTCGCGCAGCACCGCCGCGTAGTCCGGCACGTCGGTGTGCGCGAGCACGCAGGCCACGGCCGGCACGCTGCCCTCGCGCACCGGCAGCCGGGTCGCGTCAC
>NZ_JBFAIU010000309.1:0-9208 GCF_040654855.1 Asanoa sp. NPDC050611 | reverse complement strand
ACGACGTCTACGCCGACGCGCGGCTGCCCCGCGACCACGCGCTGATGTGCCGGGCCTCGCTGGCTCGGTTGCCGCCCGACGCCGTGGTGCTGGCCGGGCCCTCGGCGGCGGTCGCACACGGTGTCCCGGCGGCCGCTTCCGTGTCCGATCCGGTGCACCTGATCCTGGCCGCCGGTCGGCGGGTGAGCGACCAGGTGGGGACCCGGCTGCACCGGGTCCGGCTCGACCCGGCCGAGGTCTGTCGCGTCCCGCTGGCGGGCGGTGGCTCGTCCGTGGCGGTCACCGTCCCTTCCCGCACCGCCTGGGACGCCGCCGTCTGGCTGGCGCTGCCCGACGCGGTGGCGGTGGTCGACGCGCTGCTGTTCCAGGGTCTGGTGACGCCGGCTTCGCTGCGGGCGGTGGCAGCGCGGTTGGCCGACCGGCCCGGCGGGCGGCGGGCGCGGCACACGCTGGCGCTGGCCGACGGCAACGCGCGCTCGCCGGCGGAGTCGCTGTTGCGGGTCCGGTTGTTCCTCGCCGGGCTGCCGATGGCGCTGGCCCGTCCGCCGGTGTTCGCGGCGCGGCCGCCGCTGGCCTGGCCCGACTTCCGCGTGGCGCTGTGGTGCGGCGGGCCGGAGCCGGCCGCCGAGACGCTGATGGTCGACGAAGGCTGGCTGACGCTGCGCATGTCGCCGCGGCGCGAGTTCGCCGACGTGGTCCGCGAGGTCCGCGCGGCGCTGCTGGGCCGTGGATGGCGCAGAACGCGAAAACAGGATGTCAAGGAGAGCGCTCTCACGCCTAACATACGGTGATGGAGGCAAAGAAGCCGACACTGGAAGACGTTGGCCGCGTGGCGGGTGTGTCCCGCGCGACCGCATCCCGCGTGATCACCGGCGGCGCCCGGGTGTCCACCCGCACCCGCGACCGCGTCTGGCACGCCGTCGAGCAGCTGGGCTACCACCCCGACCTGGCCGCCCGAGCCCTGGCCAAGGGCCGCACGGACGTAATCGACCTGATCATCATCGACGAGGACGCGACGCAGGTCGGCAGCAACCCGTACTACAGCCGCGTGGTGTCCGGCATCCTGTCGGCGCTGGCCGGCACCGAGACCCAGATGCGCACGCACGTGATCGACGAGCCGGACGCACCCACCCGCCTGGACGATGTCGCCCGCATCGTCGAGGTCGGCGCCCTGCTGATCAACGTGCCACCGGAGCTGGCGGCCCGCCTCACGGCGCGCTGCGGCCGGGTGGTGTCGCTGGGCCGGTCGGCGCTGGGCGTGGCGTCGGTGGAGGCGGAAAACGTGCTGGGCGCGCGGTCGGCGGTGGAGCACCTCTACCGCACGGGCCGGCGGAAGGTGGTGGCGGTCCACGGGAAGCCGAACAACTCGTGCGCCACGGGCCGCCGCCGGGGCTTCCACTCGGCGTCGATGGACGCGGGCCACGAGCCGATCGGCGCGGAGGGCGGCTTCTGCCTGGAGGCGGGCGTGGCGGGCACGCACCAACTGCTGGCGGAACACCCGGACCTCGACGGCATCTTCGCGGCCTGCGACCTGACCGCGATGGGCGTGCTGCGGGCACTGAGCGAAAGCGGCCGCCGCGTCCCGGACGACGTGGCACTGGTGGGCTTCGACGACAGCTTCCTGGCCTCGGTGGCCACGCCGGCGATGACCTCGGTCCGGCAGCCGGTGGAGAAGATGGCCGCGATGGCCACCCGGGCACTGCTCGCGAACGAGACGGGTCCGAGCTGGCAACGCGTCGAACCGGCCCCCCTCCAGATCCGCCGCAGCTCGGCCGCCTGACCGACCTCAGCGACACGGCCCGGCCGCCCCGGGGAAGTGTGCGGCCGCCGCGTGACGAGGCGCCGGCGGACGCGGTCGCCGACCGGGGAGCGGCTCCGCACCGCGCTGCGGCGGCGGCGATGCGTATATGGATGCAGAGCAAACGCCACCGCGACCATCAGCCGCGTGCGACCGGCGCGGCGGCGGCGGCGATGCGTATATGGACGCAGAGCAAACGCCACCGCGACCATCAGCCACGTGCGACCGGCGCGGCGGCGGCGGCGGCGGCGATGCGTATATGGACGCAGAGCAAACGCCACCGCGACCATCAGCCACGTGCGACCGGCGCGGCGGAGGCGATGCGATATGGACGCAGAGCAAATGCCACCGCGAGCACGGGCCGCGTGGGGCCGGCGCGGCGGGGGCGGCGCCGCCGCCCCGACCGGCCACACCTTCGGCAACGCGGGCAACGCTGCTCATACCCCGCGTGCGGCCGGCGCGCTGTTGGGGCGGCGCCGCCGCCCCGACCGGCCACATGCTCGGCAACCCGCGCACCGCCGCTCATACCCCGCGCGGCGCGTGGGGCTGCCTACCCGACGCCGAACGGTCAGAGCCGCGCAGTGCCCACCCGGTCGTGGGCGCGACCGCCTCCGGCCTCACGGCCTGCTCGAACGAAGCCCACCCAGGGGCCATCCCCAGGTGTGCCAACCGGGTTGACTCGCGGGTCAGGGACGGGTCATGCGGAGGACGTCGAGGAGCTCGTCGAGCTTCTCCTCCGTGATTTTGCCGTTGGCGACGTGGCCGCGGTCGATGACCACCGCGCGGATTGAGCGGCCGGTCGCCAGCGCCTCCTTCGCGATCGACGCTGCCTCGTCGTAGCCCAGGTGGCGGTTCAGCGGGGTGACGATCGACGGGGAACCCTCCGCGTACGCCAGGGTGACCTCCTCGTTCGCCGCCAGGCCGGCCACGCAGCGGTCCGCCAGCATCCGGCTCGCCGCCGCCAGCAGGCGGATCGACTCCAGGATGTTGCGGGCCATCACCGGGAGCATGACGTTGAGCTCGAAGTCGCCCTGCGAACCCGCGAACGCGATCGCCGCGTCGTTGCCGATGACCTGGGCCGCGACCTGGCGCACCGACTCGCAGACGACCGGGTTGACCTTGCCCGGCATGATCGACGAGCCCGGCTGCAGGTCCGGGATGCGCAGCTCGCCCAGGCCGGCGCGCGGGCCGGAGCCCATCCAGCGGATGTCGTTCGCGATCTTGTAGAGGCCGACCGCCACCGTGCGGAGCTGGCCCGATGCCTCGACCAGGCCGTCGCGGGCGCCCTGGGCCTCGAAGTGGTCGCGGGCCTCGGTCAGCGGCAGGCCCGTCTCCGTGCGCAGCCGCTCGATCACTTTCGCCGCGAAGCCGGGTGGGGTGTTGACGCCCGTGCCCACCGCGGTGCCGCCCAGCGGCAGCTCCGCCAGGCGCGGCACCGTCGACTCCAGGCGGGCGATGCCATAGCGGACCTGGGCCGCGTACCCGCCGAACTCCTGGCCGAGGGTGACCGGTGTGGCGTCCATCAGGTGGGTGCGCCCGGCCTTGACCACGGTCGCGAACTCCGCCGACTTCGCCGACAGGGCGCCGGCGAGGTGGTCGAGGGCCGGGACCAGCTCGTTGACGACCGCCTCGGTCGCGGCGAGGTGGATCGACGACGGGTAGACGTCGTTGCTGGACTGCGACGCGTTCACGTGGTCGTTCGGGTGCACGTCGCGGCCCAGCTCGCGGGCCGCCAGCGTGGCGATCACCTCGTTGGCGTTCATGTTGGAGGAGGTGCCGGAACCGGTCTGGAAGACGTCGATCGGGAACTGGTCGTCGAACCCGCCACCGGCGACGTGGGCGGCGGCGACCTGAATCGCGGTGGCCAGCCCCTCGTCGATCACCCCGAGCTCGCCGTTGACCGCGGCCGCGGCGCCCTTGATCTGGGCGAGTGCCCGGATGTTGCCGGGCTCGATGCCCCGCCCCGACACCGGGAAGTTCTCCACCGCCCGCTGCGTCTGCGCCCGCCACAACGCCTCGGCCGGCACGCGTACCTCACCCATGGTGTCCCGCTCGACGCGGAACCCGTTCTCCTCAACGCCAGTCACCACTCCATCCTGCCCCCGCCGGCGGAGGCACGCAGAGTGATCCACACCGCTAGGGGCGGCGCCCGACCGTCAGGACCGGCTTGGTGACCTCCGCGAAGAAGTCGTTGCCCTTGTCATCGACCACGATGAAGGCCGGAAAGTCCTCGACCTCGATCTTCCAGATGGCTTCCATGCCGAGCTCCGCGTACTCCAGGACCTCGACGTGCTTGATGCAGTCCTGCGCGAGCCGCGCCGCCGGGCCGCCGATCGAGCCGAGGTAGAAGCCGCCGTGTTCCGCGCACGAGCGGGTGACCTGCGCCGAGCGGTTGCCCTTCGCCAGCATCACCTGCGAGCCGCCGGCCGCCTGGAACCGGGCCACATAGGAGTCCATCCGGCCGGCCGTGGTCGGGCCGAACGAGCCCGACGCGTAACCCTCGGGTGTCTTCGCCGGGCCTGCGTAGTAGACCGCGTGGTCCCGCATGTAGGACGGCATTTCCTCACCCGCGTCCAGTCGCTCCGCCAGCTTCGCGTGCGCGATGTCGCGGGCCACCACCAGCGGACCGGTCAGGGACAGCCGGGTTTTCACCGGGTACTTCGACAGCTCGGCCCGGATCTCGGACATCGGCCGGTTGAGGTCGATGCGGACGACCTCGCTCGACTCGAGCTGCGCGTCGGTGACCTCCGGGAGGAACCGCGCCGGGTCGGTCTCCAGCCGCTCCAGCCAGACGCCCGACGGCGTGATCTTGGCGACCGCCTGGCGGTCGGCCGAGCAGGAGACCGCGATCGCGACCGGGCAGGAGGCGCCGTGCCGCGGCAGGCGGACGACCCGCACGTCGTGGCAGAAGTACCGGCCACCGAACTGGGCGCCGATGCCGAACTGTCGCGTCAGCTCCAGCACCTCGGCCTCGAGGTCGAGATCGCGGAAGCCGTGCGCGGACAGCGAGCCGGCGGTCGGCAACCCGTCCAGGTACTTCGCCGACGCGAGCTTCGCGGTCTTCAGCGCGTGCTCGGCCGAGGTGCCACCCACCACCACGGCCAGGTGGTACGGCGGGCAGGCCGAGGTGCCGATCAGCCGCAGCTTCTCCTCCAGGAACGACATCATCCGCGCCGGGTTCAGCAGCGCCTTCGTCTCCTGGTAGAGGAACGACTTGTTGGCCGACCCGCCGCCCTTGGCCATGAACAGGAACTTGTAGGCGTCCGGGTGCCCGCCCGGGTCCTCCGCGTACAGCTCGATCTGGGCCGGCAGGTTGGTCCCGGTGTTGCGCTCCTCCCACATCGAGATCGGCGCGAGCTGCGAATAGCGCAGATTCAGCCGGGTGTACGCCTGGTAGACGCCCCGGGCGATGGCCTCCTCGTCGGTGCCGTCCGTCAGCACGTGCCGACCCCGCTTGCCCATCACGATCGCCGTGCCGGTGTCCTGGCACATCGGCAGGACGCCGCCGGCCGCGATGTTGGCGTTGCGCAGGAGGTCGAGCGCCACGAACCGGTCGTTCGGCGACGCCGCCGGGTCGTCGATGATCGAGCGGAGCTGGGTCAGGTGCGCCGGGCGCAGGTAGTGGGCGATGTCGTGCATCGCCTCCGCGGTCAGCGCAGTGAGCACCGCCGGGTCGACGGTGAGGAACTGCCGGCCGCCCGGGCCCTTGACCACGTCGACGCCCTCGTCGGTGACCAGCCGGTATTCGGTCAGGTCGTCGCCTTGCGGCAAGAGCGGTGAGTAGTTGAAGGCGGCGGCGTCGCTCATGAGCGGCTAGCCTAGCCGCCTTTGCAGACCTCTTGTTTGGGCCCGCCACACTCTGGCCAGTCATTGCCCGTGTTGCCCGGATTGCCGGTAGCGGGCGGTGGGTTCGGCACGCTGCCGGCACCCGAGAACGGCAGGTAACCCATGTCGCGGCCACTGACGATGATCATCCCGGCCGGGCCGACCGCGAGCACGTCGGCCTCCGAGCGCACGTTGACCAGCTCCGCACCCGTGCCCGGGTTGACCGCGATGATCCGATCGGGCTTCTGGTCGACCACGACGACGGCCGGCTCGGTCAGCGCCACGCTGCTCTTCGGGGCCGCGGGCCGCTTCCAGCTGCCGCGACCGCCGAGCTCGACGCTGCGGACGGCGCTGCCATCGGCGGTACGCACGACCGCGTACCGGTCGTCGACACCGAGCAGGTGCTCCCCGGGCGCGCCGGTGAACAGGATCCGCCCGTCGTACGCGTCGATCACCAGCTCCCGGGCGTCCGCGGCCACCCCGACGACCACGTTGCGACCGCCGGCCGGGTCGTCGCGCTGCGCGCACCCGCCGTCCTTCGCCGTGCGCATGTTGATGCCGGCGTTGCGCCACACCTCGCCGCCGGTGGCCGCGTCGGACGCGACGACCGAGAAGTAACAGGTGCCGTCGGCGGAGACCGCCTTGATCCGCAGCACGCGGCCGCCGACCACCACCATGCGCTCGTCGCGCTCGGGCGTCAGCTCGCGGACCACCTGGCCGGCGGCGGTGTCCACGACGAAGACCTTGTCGTCGATCGGCAGGCCGAGCATGGGCGGCATCAGGTCCGGGCCGCCGGCGTTGCCGTCGATCCGCTTGGCGGTCATCGGCTGGGTGCCGAGGATGTCGGGGTTGTCGGCGAACAGCACGAACCCGATGCCCGGGATCTGCACGGTCCACAGTGGGGTGCTGCCCTGCGGGTCCCAGGCGGTCAGCGTGCAGTCCTCGGGGCCGTGGCAGCGCACGTCGAGCAGTCCGTTGCGATAGGTCCAGACCGCCCGCGCCTCGGTGTCCGTGCGGCGCACGCTGCCCGACATGGGGTCGACCACCTGGTAGCCCTTGACCAGCAGCTTGCCGGTGACCACCACGGCGGTGTTGCCCTCGCCGGCGACCGCCGCCCAGTCGGCCTTGTGCTCCCACAGCTGCGCGCCCGACCCGAGGCCGCGCGACTCGACGATCGTGCGGTGCTCGATGATCACCGCACCGCCGGCGATGGTGGCGCTGCGCGGGGTCCCGCCGAGCCGCTGCTGCCAGAGCGGTGCGGGTGTCGACAGCGGGGTCGAGGTGTTGACCATGGCCCAGACCTTGTCGAGCAGCGGGGTCAGCACGCCGGTGAAGTAGCCCACGACGAGGAGGACCGCCACGAACGCGGCCCAGCACTTCACACAGGGGCCGTTCCCCCTCGCCACCGGCACACCGTAGCGACACGCCGGCAGAAGATCCGGGACGGCGATAAACCCGTGTCGATCCGGTTTGCGAGATTAATCCGCGTCCGGACCGTCGGGTGCCGTGGCTGCCGATTCGCCGACCGCGGCCGACACCAGCGGCAGCACACGGAACGCGATCTGCTCCGTCAGCGAGATGATCGTCGAGGCCCGGGCCACCGCGCCGTGTGCGACGATCCGGTCGATCACCCGCTGCAGGTCGGCGTTGGACCGGGCGACCACCCGGCACATCAGGTCGCCGGAGCCGGTGATCGTGTGCGCCTCCAACACCTCGGGGATGCGCGACAGGTGCACGGCCACCGGGTCGTGGCCCTGCCGCTGGCTGATCTCCAGCGTCACGAACGCGGTCACGCCGTACCCGATGGACGCGGGTTGGATCTCCGGTCCGAAGCCCCGGATCACGCCGCGCGCGACCAGCTTGTCGAGCCGCGCCTGGACCGTCCCACGGGCCACCCGGAGCCGCCGCGAGCATTCGAGGACGCCGATCCGGGGCTCCTCGGCCAGCAAGTTGATCAATGCGGCGTCCAGGGAATCGAGCTGGACAATCTGCGATGTCATTTCGGCGATCTCCCGGACGGATTGCACAACCTGCGCAGAGAATTCTAGGACAGTTGACCAACAACGCGGATCCAAGTGACGCTCGGCTCAGACGGCAGCCACACGAGGGGAGTCGACGATGACTCAGGCGCTCAACGACATCGACCAGGCCACCGCCGATCGGCTGATCGGGGCGGTCGAGCACGACATCGCCAGCGACCCGTTCCCGGTCAAGGGCCTCGACCACATCCTCTTCCTGGTGGGCAACGCCAAGCAGGCCGCGCACTACTACTCGACCGCGTTCGGCATGACCTGCGTCGCCTACCGCGGCCCGGAGCAGGGCTTCCGGGACTACGCCGAGTACGTGCTGACCAGCGGCAGCGCCCGCTTCGTGTTTCGCGGCGCCGTCCGGCCCGACGCGGCCGACGCCGCACACGTGCAGAAGCACTCCGACGGCGTCGTCGACATCGCGCTCGAGGTGCCCGACGTCGACGCGGCGTTCGCCTACGCGGTGGCGCAGGGCGCGGACGCGCACACCGAGCCGACGGACATCACGGACGAGCACGGCACCATCCGGTACGCCGCGATCGACACGTACGGCGACACCCGGCACTCGCTGATCGACCGGTCCCGCTACAGCGGCCCGTTCCTGCCAGGGTTCGTCGCCCGCAAGCCGATCGTCGACCGGGCTCCGGCGATCGCGGCGGGCCTGCAGCCGAAGCGCTACTTCCAGGCGGTCGACCACGTGGTCGGCAACGTCGAGCTCGGCAAGATGGACCACTGGGTCGAGTTCTACAAGCGGGTCATGGGCTTCACGAACATGGCCGAGTTCGTCGGCGACGACATCGCGACCGACTACTCGGCGCTGATGTCGAAGGTCGTCGCCAGCGGCACGCGCAAGGTCAAGTTCCCGCTGAACGAGCCGGCCATCGCCCGCAAGAAGTCGCAGATCGACGAGTACCTCGAGTTCTACGACGGCCCGGGCGCCCAGCACATCGCGATCGCCACCAACGACATCCTGGCCAGCGTCGACGCGATGCGGGCGGCGGGCGTCGAGTTCCTGGACACGCCCGACTCCTACTACGACGACCCGGAGCTGCGCGCCCGGATCGGCACCGTGCGCGTGCCGATCGAGCAGCTCAAGGAGCGCAAGATCCTGGTCGACCGCGACGAGGACGGCTACCTGCTCCAGATCTTCACCAAGCCCGTGCAGGACCGCCCGACGGTCTTCTTCGAGCTGATCGAGCGCCATGGCTCCCTCGGCTTCGGCAAGGGCAACTTCAAGGCCCTGTTCGAGGCCATCGAGCGGGAACAGGAAGCTCGGGGCAACCTGTAACACTGTCCGGGTGCACCCCGACCCCCAGCGATCCACCGGCGCGCGGGACCCGCGCCAGCCCGGGCCGCCGGCGGCCTACCCACCGCCGGCGAGCCCGGGTCACATTCCGACCCAGCAGTGGTACGCCGGCCCGCCGCCGAACCCGTGGGTCGCGCCGCCGGCACTGCCGACGGTCGGTCCCGCCGGCCGGCAACCTGGCCACGAACCTGTGCCTGGGCGCGGTTGGCGTGCCCGCGGTGCAGGAAGTGTGGCGCCTCGCCGGAGCCACGC
>NZ_JBFAIU010000308.1:0-9225 GCF_040654855.1 Asanoa sp. NPDC050611 | reverse complement strand
GGCGGCGGGTCGCCGTCGAGCCGGGCGATCGCCCAGTCGGCGGCGGCCAGCGCGGCCCGCCACCGCCCCGTCATGCGGTGCGCCATGCTCAGGTACGTCGCCGCGGTGGCCGCGCGCAGCCGGTCGCCCTTCGCCACGTACGCCCGGCGGGCCGCCCGCAACGCCCCCCGCGCGGCCATCGGCACCCCGCTGCGCTGCCGCACCATGCCGAGACCGAGCTGGATCGCGGCCGCACCGTCGTCGCCCGGACCGGCCGCCAGCACCTCGCCCGCGACCGCCATCCACTCCAGACCGTACGCATTGGACAGTGCGACGTTCGTGGTGGCGCAGACGAGCCGCCAGGCGAGGTCGGGCCAGCCGCGGCCGACGGCGTCCTGGGCCGCCGCCAGCACCAGTGCACCGTCGACCTCGAACCAGCCCACGGGCAGCGCCGGATCCCCACCGCCGTACACGGGATAGGGCCGTGACCCCAACGATCTGTCGGCGGCCGACGCCTGGCCCAGCAGGGCCTCGTAGCCGCGCCGCAGGGCGGCCACGTCGGCGTCGTCCGTCAGCTCGCGGGCGCAGATCCGCACCAGGTCGTGCACCCGGTAGCGGACCTCGTCCCCATTGTCCCATATGGACACAAGGGACGCGGCCGCGAGCCGGTCCAGCGCGCGCTCCGCGTCCGGCACCGGGACGTCCAGGAGGGCGGCTGCGAGCCGGCCGCCCGCCGCCGGTGCGGGCAGCAGGGCCAGCCGGCGCAGCAGCAGCGCGGCGCCAGGGTCGATCCGCCGGAGGCTCTCCGCGAACACGGCCCGCAGGTCCCGGTCCCCGACGGTCAGCTCGTCGAGGCGCGCCCGCTCGTCGCGCAGTCGGGCCGCGAGGTCGGCCAGCGACCAGGTCGGCCGGGCCCGCAGCCGGCCGCCGGCGACCTGGAGCGCGAGGGGGAGCGCGCCGCAGGCGGCCACCACCTCGCGGGCGGCCGCGGGCTCGGCGGTGACCCGGTCGGCGGCGCCGGCGGACCGCAGCAGGGCCAGCGCGTCGCCGTCGCCGAGCACCGCCAGTTCCAGCCCGGCCGCGCCGGCCAGGTCGGCCAGCGGCGACCGGCTCGTGATCAGCACCAGGCAGCCCGGCGCGCCGGGCAGCAACGGGCGCACCTGAGCGGCGTCGCGGGCGTCGTCGAGCAGCACCAGCACCCGCCGGCCGGCGAGCGTGCTGCGGTAGCGGGCGGCGAGGCGGTCGGCGTCGGTCGGCCCCGACACCGCGGCGTCGAGCGCGTCGAGGAGGTCCGTGAGCACGGTGGCGGGGTCGGCGAGCAACCCGCTGCCGCCGCCGAGCGGTGCGAACAGCTGGCCGTCGGGGTAGCGGGCGCGCAGCGCGTGTGCGGCGTGTGCGGCGAGCGCCGACTTGCCCACGCCGGGCGGTCCGGTCACCACCACGACCGGATGTCCTTCGTCGACCATCCGGCGCAGCCGGGCGAGGTCGTCGGTGCGTCCGGTGTAGCCGCCGTCCGAGCGCAGCTGGGCCGGTGGGGCCGGCGGGGCCGGGCGGTCGTCCGCCCGCGCGTCACGGATCGCGACCACGGCGGTGACCGCGGCCGCGACGGCGACGACCAGCCAGGCGTACGGGGCCAGAGGTGCCAGCGGTGCCGGAAGGGTGCCGCCGGTCGCGACGTTCACGGCGACGGCCAGGAGCACGGAGAGCAGGGTCGAGACGACGGCCGTACGCAACAACGCGCCCCTGCCGCGCATCCGCAACCCCCGAGATCGACCGGAGGCAGTATGGCGGGCGTTCGGCCGGTCGCGCCAGGGCCGGCGGAATAGGCTGAAAGCGGACCTGATCTCTGAGCGAGGGCGGCCTGAGCGGCATGGCGGCAACCGCACAGCAGGGCGTGGCCGCCGGAGCCGCGCGGCGGCCACGCGGCCGTGCGGCGCTGGTGCTGGCCATCTGTTGTTGCAGCATCTTCATCGTCGGACTCGACACCAGCGCGCTCAACGTCGCGCTGCCGTCGATCCAGCGTGACCTGCACGCCTCGATCCAGGGCGCGCAGTGGACGCTCGCCTCGTACATGCTGGCGCTGGCTTCGTTCCTGATCGTCTCCGCCTCGATCGGCGACCGGATGGGGCGAAGACGGGTGTTCCAGGTCGGCCTGGTCGTGTTCGCCATCGGTTCGCTGCTCTGCGCGCTCGCGCCCAGCCTGGGCTGGCTGATCGCCTTCCGCGTGCTGCAGGGGCTCGGTGGCAGCATGCTCAACCCGGTGGCGCTGTCGATCATCAGCAACACGTTCACCGAGCGGCGGGCCCGCGCCCGGGCGATCGGCTTCTGGGGCAGCACCGTCGGCCTGAGCATCGCCGCCGGCCCGATCCTGGGCGGCGCGCTGGTGCAGGCGTTCACCTGGCGGGCGATCTTCCTGATCAACGTGCCCATCGCGCTCACCGCGATGGTGCTGGCGGGCCGCTACATCCGCGAGTCGATGGCGGCGACGCGGCGCCGGTTCGACCCGGTCGGTCAGGCCCTGCTGGTGGTCACGGTCGGGTCGCTGGCCTTCGGGATCATCGAGGTGCCGATGGAGGGCTGGACGTCGCCGGTGATCATCGGCTGCTTCGTGGCCACCGTCGCCGGGCTGCTGGGCTTCGTGTGGTGGGAGAGGCACCACAGCGAGCCTCTGATCGACCTGCGGTTCTTCCGCTCGCCGCCGTTCGCCGGCGCGACCGCGATCGCGCTGCTGGCGTTCACCGCGCAGGGCGGCTTCCTGCTGCTCAACACGTTCTACCTGCAGGACGTGCTGGACTTCTCGCCGGTCGAGGCGGGGCTCGCGATCCTGCCGATGGCGGCGCTGCTGGCGGTGACCAGCCCGATATCGGGTCGCGTGGTGGCCCGCTGGGGTCCGCGGCCGTCGCTCGCGATCGGCGGGTCCTCGGTGTTCGTGGCGGGCCTGATCACCGTGATCCCGCGCGACGATCCGCACTACGCGCGGCTGTTCGTGATGTACGCCCTGATCGGCTTCGGTCTCGGCTGGATCAACGCGGCGATCACCAACACCGCGGTCGCCGGCATGCCCAACCGGCAGGCCGGTGTCGCCGCCGGCATCGCCTCGACCATGCGGCAGCTCGGCCAGTCGCTGGGCGTGGCGATCATCGGCTCGATCATCGCCGGCCAGGTGGTGGACGTCGTGGCGCAGACACCGGCGTTCATGCGGGCGTACCACGCGAGCTGGGCGGTGATCGGCGCGATCGGCCTGGCCAACCTGATCATCGGCCTGGCCACCACGTCGCGGCGCGCCATGCGGTCGGCGGAGCTCAACACCGACCGCATGGGCGCGGCCGCGCGCGACTAGCTGACGCGCAGGACGGCCGTCGCGGTGTCGGACTTCCCGTCGACGGTCAGGCGGTAGACGAAGCTGTCGTTGTGCTTCGCCGTGTTCCGGTAGATGAAGCCCTTGCTGGTGGTGCGCACGATCGTGCCGTACGCCGGCGGCGTGACGATCTGCAGCGTGGCCGCACTGGTGGCGGCGTCGTTGACGAGCACGCTGATGGTCTTCTGCTCGCGGTGTCGCACCTGGACGGTGTCGTCGACCGCGTTCGGCGCCTCGGTGAAGCCGCCCCGCCCGTTGCCGATGAAGTGCACGACCTCGCCGGTGTCCAGGTTGTCCAGCCGGACGTCGAGCTTGCCGTCGCCGTTGGCGTCGAGCGCGTCCACGTCGTAGTAGCTGCCGTCGTCCCGGAGCGTGACCCGCTTGCCGTCGTCGAGGATGACCACCGCGGCGGTGTCCGGCGTCTGCGGGTAGGCACCCGTATAGCCGATCACCACGTCGGAGGCGCCGTCGCGGTCGAAGTCGGCGAACTCGAAGCCGAAGTCGAGCGCCCGCTGGTGCACCGGGCCCGGCACGAGCTGGCCGGTCGGCGTGTTGAGCCACGTGACGAGGCCGTCGCCCTGGTCGGTCCACTCGTACACGTCGACCAGGTCGTCGGTGTTGAAGTTCTCGAGGCCGATGAAGCTCGGCTGGAAGATCGCGTCGAAGCCGCCGGCCGGCGTGAAGTCCTCGAGCACGATCAGGTCGGTGTCGACGCCGGGCGGGCGCCCCCAGAAGTACGCCAGCAGCAGCTCGGACGCGCCGTCGCCGCCCAGGTCGAGGATCACGCCCAGGTCGGGGCAGTAGTTGACCTCGGCGGGATTCGGCCAGGTGTAGCGGGTGGCGGTGCCGAAGCCGCCGCCGGCCTGGCCCAGCTCGACGTCGACGCCGCACTCCTGGCCGGGCAGCGCGACCAGCGTCGCGCGGTCGGTGCGGCCGTCGGCGTTGACGTCGCCGAGGAGTGGGTCGCCCTCGCCGCCGGCGAACGCCGGACCGGCGAGCAACGTGGACGCACACGCGGCGACCGCAAGTGCCGCAAGAACTCGCTTAGCCCTCAATTCGTGTCCTTCCCCCGTTCGTTCCCGGCCCGTGCGGCCGGGCTGAGGTGGCGGACCGTAACGCATTTCGCGTGCGCGGTGACAGGGCCGTGACCGGATTCCGACTCCGGCCAACCCTTCGGCGGATATGGATAAGCATCACTGCGTGCCGTAGCATTGCGGATGCGCGGTCATGAAACGTTTCACAGGACGCTGCGTCGATCCGCCCGTCCCCGGATCGCTTGGAGGCGAACCCATGCCAGCCACCACCTCGCGCCGCCTCGCCGGCGCGGCCACCACCCTCGCCTGCGTCGCCGCGCTGCTCGTCGGTGGCGCCGCGCCCGCACAGGCCGCACCGGTCAATCTGGCCGGCGCGAACTGGATCTGGTACCCCGACGGCAATGCCGCCGACAGCGTGCCCGCCGGCACCCGCTACCTGCGCCGCACGTTCACCGCACCGTCCGGTGTGGTCGATGAGGCGCAGCTCGTGGTGACCGGCGACGACAGCGTCGACGTGTGGCTCAACGGCGTGCCGCTGGCCAGCTCCGCCAACGTCGTCGACTCGTGGCGCCAGGCGCTCTACGTGGACCTGGCCGGCGCGCTGCGGCCCGGTGCGGCCAACACGCTCGCGGTCGCCGCGCGGAACACCGCGGCCGGGCCGGCCGGCGTGCTCGGCCGGCTCCGGGTGGTCGCCGCGGGCGGCACCGTCGAACTGGTCACCGACGCCTCCTGGAAGGCCGCGAACGGGGTCGCGCTGGACTGGACCGAGCCGGCGTCCAGCGATGTCGCCTGGCCCGCGGCCCGGGTGGCGGCCGGCTACGGTGCGGGGCCGTGGGGGAGCGGGGTCACCGGGCCCGACCTCGCGGCCGGGTCGCCGCTGGCGGTCACGGCGCCCGTCGTCGAGCGCCGGGTGACGCCGATCGGCATCGACGCCGCTCGGCCGAGGTTCGGCTGGAAGGCGAGCGGGCCGGCGAACAGCGAGCTGTTGCAGGGTGCCTACCAGGTGGTTGTCTCGGCGAGCGAGGCCGGTGCGCAGGGTGGCGGCGGCGACGTCTGGGACAGCGGCCGCGTGGTGTCCGGGCGGTCGGTCGACGCCGCCTACGGCGGGCCGGCGCTGGCGTCGCGGACCCGCTACTGGTGGCGGGTGCGGGTGTGGGACACCCAGGGCCGGCAGGGCGCGTGGGGTCCGGTGTCGTGGTTCGAGACCGGGCAGTACGACCCGGCCGGCGTGTGGCAGGCGGCGTTCGTCGGGTCGAGTGCGGCGGTGCCCGCGCTCACGGGTGCGAGCTGGATCTGGTATCCCGAGGGGGATCCCGGCGCCAGCGCGCCGGTCGGCCCGCGCTACCTGCGGCGGACCTTCACGCTGCCGGCCGGCGCGGTCACGCGGGCGACGCTGACCGTCACCGGCGACGACACCGCCGACGTCTGGGTCAACGGCACGCAGGTGAGCACGTCGCCACGGGTGTACGAGTCGTGGAAGACGGCCGCCGTCGTGGACGTCACGGGGCGGGTTGTCGCCGGCGCCAATACGATCGCCATCGCCACCGAGAACACGACGGTGTCGCCGGCCGGTGTGATCGCCGCCCTCGAGGTCGTCGCGGGAGGGACGACGCGGGTCGTCAGTGATGCCGCGTGGAAGGCGAGTCAGAGCGGGCCGGCCGGTTGGCAGAACCCGGGTTTCGCGGACGGTGGGTGGCCCGCCGCGCGGGCGATCGCCGGTTACGGTGCCGGGCCGTGGGGGAGCCAGGTGTCGGTGGTGCGCGGGGCGCCGTACCTGCGGAAGGGCTTCTCGCTCGCGAAGCCCGTCGCCAGTGCGCGGTTGATGGTCACGGCGCTCGGGCTGCACGAGACACGGATCAACGGAGCGAAGGTCGGTGGTGAGGCGCTCGCTCCAGGGTGGACGGACTACGACCGGCGCGTGCAGTACCGGATCCTCGACGTGACCTCGGCCGTGCGGCAGGGTGACAACGCGATCGGGGCCTATCTCGGCAACGGGTGGTACTCCGGGTCGCTCGGCATGGGCGGGAACCAGCGCTACGGGAGCCAGCCGTGGTACTCGGCCGACCTCGTGGTGCGGTACACCGACGGGACCACGACGACGGTGCGGACCGACGGGTCCTGGCGGACCTCGCCCTCGCCGATCCGGTTCGACGACATCTACCACGGTGAGGAGTACGACGCCCGCGGTGCGCTGGCCGACTGGGACCAGCCCGGTTTCGACGACTCGGGGTGGGCCGCGGTGACGGTCCGTGCCGGTGCGAAGCCCAACCTCGTGGCGGCCGTCGACCCGGGCGTGGCTGTGCGGGCTTCCGTGCCCGCGGTGGCTGTGACCCAGCCCCGGCCGGGGGTCTGGGTGGTCGACCTCGGGCAGAACTTCGCGGGGTGGAACCGGTTGCGGGTGCGCGGGCCGGCGGGCACGACGGTGACGATGCGGCATGCCGAGGTGCTCAACGCCGACGGCACGGCCTACACGGCCAACCTGCGCGCGGCGCGCGCCACGGACCGGTTCACGCTGGCCGGGACCGGGGCCGACGAGGTCTACGAGCCGCGGTTCACCGTGCACGGCTACCGCTACGTGGAGCTGACCGGCTTCCCCGGCACGCCGTCGCTGTCCACGGTGACCGGGCTGGCGGCGTGGACCAACGGCGCCGCGACGGGCTCCTTCAGCACCTCCAGCGCGTTGGTCAACCAGATCCAGCGAAACATCCTCTGGGGACAGAGGTCGAACATGCTGACCATTCCCACGGACTGCCCGCAGCGGGACGAACGGCTGGGCTGGACCGGCGACATCGCAGCGTTCGTGGGCACGTCGACGTTCAACATGGACGTCCACGGGCTGCTGGACAAGTTCACCGACGACCTGACCGACGCGCAGCGCGCGGACGGCGCGTTCACCGACGTGGCGCCGGCCGTCTGCTGCGGGGCGGGCACCGCCGGGTGGGGCGACGCGGGCGTGATCGTGCCGTACACCGTCTGGCAGCGGTACGGCGACCTGCGGATCGTCGACGAGAACTTCGAGGCGATGCGGCGGTGGGTCGACTATTCGCGGTCCACGTCGGGTGCGAACCTGATCCGCGACCAGTGGACCTACGGCGACTGGCTCAACGTCGGTGACAACACGGCCAACGACCTGATCTCGACGGCGTACTTCGGCTACACGGCGCGGCTGGTGTCCCGGATGGCCGCCGCGACCGGGCGGACCGCTGAGGCTTCTTCCTACGGTGCGCTGGCCGACCAGGTCGCGGCGGCGTTCACGAACCGCTTCGTCGCGGCGGACGGGACCGTGTCGGGCAACACCCAGACGGGGTACGTGCTGGCGCTCTCGTTCGGCCTCGTGCCGGCGGCCCGGGTGCAGGCGGTCGCGGACAAGCTCGCGGCCAAGGTGGCGTCCCGGTCCGGGCACCTGTCGGTCGGCTTCCTCGGCGTCGAGAACCTGTTGCCGGTGCTGGCGGAGAACGGGCACCTGGCGACGGCGTACCAGGTGCTGACGCAGCCGGACTATCCCGGCTGGGGTTACATGGGCGCGCGCGGCGGCACGACGATCTGGGAGCGGTGGGACGGGATCCGCATCGACGGGTCGTTCCAGGACCCGGGGATGAACTCGTTCAACCACTATGGACTCGGCTCGGTCGGCGACTTCCTCTACCGGTCCGTCGGTGGGGTGGGTCCGGATCCGCGTGACCCGGGCTACCACCGGCTGGTGATCGCACCCCGGCCCGGTGGCGGGCTCACCTCCGGGCGTTCCGACCTGCAGACGCCGTACGGGCGGGCGCTGTCGGACTGGTCCGTCTCCGGCGGGACGCTGACGCTGCGGGTCGAGGTGCCGGCGAACAGCACGGCCACGGTCCGGGTGCCGGCACCGTCGGCCGCGGCGGTCGCCGCGCCACCCCAGGCGGTGCCGATGGGGTACGCGTCGGGCGCGGCGGTGTTCGCGCTGGCGGCCGGGTCGTACACGTTCACGGTGTGAGTGACCGGCGTCACCGTATGCCGATCGATGTGACAGGCGTACTGTATCGATGCAGAAGGTTCTGGATCGATACAGAGGAGGCCGGCCGTGCGACCGACGCTGCAGACCGTCGCCGACGCCGTCGGGGTGTCGCGCAGCACGGTGTCCAACGCGTACAGCCGCCCGGACCAGCTCTCCGCCGATCTCCGGGACCGCATCCTGGCGGCGGCGTCCGACCTGGGCTACGCCGGCCCGGACCCGACGGCCCGGTCGCTGCGCAGGCGCCGGGCCGGCGCGATCGGCATGCTGTTCACCGCCAGCCTGTCGTACGCGTTCACCGACCCCTACGCGGTGCAGTACCTGCGTGGCCTGGCCGAGGCGGCCGAGCAGGCGCGCACGGGCCTGTTGCTGCTCCCGCTGTCCGTCGAGGACGAGGCGGCCGCGGTGGCGGCGGTCAACGACGCTGTCGTCGACGGCTTCTGCGTCTACTGCATGCCCGACTGGCACCCGGCGCTGGACGCGATCGCGGCCCGTGGGCTGCCGGTCGTCAGCGGCCAGCGCCGGGCCAGTGACGGCCCACAGTCGGCGTTCGTCGGCATCGACGAGGCGGCCGCGACCCGGGCGGCGGGTGCGCACCTGATGGCGCTCGGCCACCGGCGGGTGGCGGTGATCGGCGACTACTTCAGCGTGGCGCCGACACTCAGCCCGGCGCGGCTCGCCTCACCCGCGGACGTCGCCTACTACACGAGCCGGGAACGGCTCCGCGGTTACCAGGAGGCGTTCGCCGCCGCCGGCGTCGAGTGGTCGACGGTCGCGACGGTGAACGTCCCGGGCAACTGCCGCACCGACGGCGCGGCGGCCGCGGCCCACCTGCTCGACCGGGCCCCACGCCCGACGGCGATCGCGGC
>NZ_JBFAIU010000307.1:0-9250 GCF_040654855.1 Asanoa sp. NPDC050611 | reverse complement strand
GCAACTTGAACGATCCAATCATGCACTTTCGACTTTGAACGTTCAAGACCGTGGAAGGTTCGAATGCCAGATAAGGTCACCATTGCCACCGTGGCTCAAGCAGGTGCCGCCGTTCTTCGCCCACGAGGGCGCGGTGCTGCGCTGGCTGGCCGGCGCCGCGCCGGGGCGGGCACCGCGGCTGATCGCGGCGGGTCCCGAGGGGCGGCTCCTGCTGGCGCACGTGCCCGGCACCGACTGGTACGAGGCGGACCTGGCCGGCCGGCACCGGATCGGGGTGACGGCCCACGGCATCCAGCTCGCCGCGCGCGACCACCTCGACGCGCTGGCCGCGGCGGGCGTCCCGGACCGGCGCGGCCAACGACTGGCCGACTGGATCAGGGCCACGCTGGCCCCGCACCGGCCGACGGTCGACGAGGTGCTCCCCGATCTCGACGAGCGGCTCGCCGCGGCCGCGGCCTGCGGGCTGCCGGACACGCTCGTGCACGGTGACCTGCACCCCGGCAACACCCGGGTGGCCGGCGACGACGACCCCGTGGTGATCGACTGGGGCGACGCGTACCTGGGCAACCCGGTCTTCGACATCCTGCGGCTGAGCGAGACCGTCACGGACGAGGCGGCGGCGGGCCTGCGGAACGCGTGGGCCGCGCGCTGGCGGGCGGCGGTGCCGGGCTGCGACCCCGAGACCGCCGTCGCGGTGCTGGCCCCGGTCGCCGCGCTGCGCAGCGCGGCCGTCTACGCGGCGTTCCTCGCCGGCATCGAGCCGGCCGAGCACCCGTACCACGCGATGGACGTACCCCGCTGTCTTCGGGAGGCGCGCGCAGCCGCCGAGACCTCTACCGTAGGTGCATGAGCGAGCGCAGCCAGCTCAGCCGAATGCGGTCGGGCCGGGCCTCGCGGAGCGAGGCACGAGCATGACCGAAGGCGCGGCGTTGCGCGCGCGGCTGGTCGACCTGCTGCGCGAGGACGGCGGACTCACCCGGGACGACCTGGCCCGGGCGTTCGCCACGGTGCCGCGCGAGCTGTTCCTCGCCGACGGGTTCCACGCACACGACACCGGCCTGCTGCGCCCCGGTGACGAGGGCTTCCTCGCCGGGGCCTACCGCAACGACGCGCTGGTGACCAAGTTCGACGACGGGCGGCCGGTCAGCTCCTCGAGCCAGCCGTCGCTGATGGCGCTGATGATCGAGGAGCTCGGCGTCACCGCCGGCATGCGGGTGCTGGAGATCGGCGCCGGGACCGGCTACAACGCCGCGCTGATGTCCGCCCTCGGTGCCGAGGTGACCAGCGTCGACGTGCAGCCCGACGTGGCCGCCCGGGCCGCCGCGGCGTTGCGGGCGACCGGCGTCACCGGTGCCCGGGTGCTCGTCGGCGACGGCTACCTGGGCTGGCCGGGCGGCGCGCCGTACGACCGCGTCATGGTGACCGTCGGCGTCACCGGGATCTCGCCGCACTGGCTCGCGCAGCTCGTGCCCGGCGGCCAGATCGTGGCGCCGGTCGCGCACGCCGGCAACAACCCGGTGCTGCGGGTCTGGACCCGGCCGGCGGAGGGTCGCGCCGAGCCGGGCTGGCCGGCGCAGGCCGAGATCTGGGCCGGCGGCGTGTGCGGCGCGGGCTTCATGGCGGCCGGCGGTCCGCTCGGAGCGGGCTATCCCTGGGCGCACCCGGCCCCGGTCCGGACGCCGGACTGGGCCACGCCCGCGCCGGCGGAGCCGGCCCGTTGGGATCGGGCCCTGAGCGGGCTGCGCTACCACGACCTCTGGTTCGCGGTCGGCACCTGGGACAGCCGCGCCACCAGCGCGCCCTTCGACGGCGGCACCGGCTGCGTGCTGCTCGACGAGACCCGCGCGGGCGGCGCCGCGATCCGGGCGGACGGTGCGATCCTCGCGGCCGGCGGGCAGGGCGCCACCTACGCCTCGGACGCCGGCATCCTGGTCGACCGCTGGGCCGACCTGGGCATGCCCGGCATCGAGCGGTGGCGGGCGACCCTCGTGCTGGCCGGCGACCCGCGGGAGCCGGTCTACGTGCCGCGGACCTGGTCCCTGGCGGGCTAGAAACGACCCCGGAGCCGGTGCCGCAGTGGGCGGCCGTCGGGGTCGTAGACCAGCCGGTAGACCGGAACCGCCCACATCCGGGTGGCGCGGGAGAGGCGTTCCGGTGCGTGCGGGCGCAGCCGGCCCGGCGGGCGCGGACCCTGGCGACCGCCGCGGTGCCACTCCTCCAGCGCGTCGGCCGACCCGTCGAGCGCCGCGATCGCCGCGGCGGGGTCGACGAGGGCGTCCACGTCCGTCCGGTCGAGGTGCTCGCCGAGCAGGCTCAGCCGCAGGTCCCGGGCGAAGATCCGGGCTCCGTCACCGAGGCCGCCGGGGTCGCGGGGCTCCCGCGGGTCGGGCGTCTCGTCGAGCACCGCGCAGGACAGCTCGCTGTCGTGCGTCCACGAGCGACGGTTGAAGTTGTCCGAGCCGACGCTGGCCCAGACGTCGTCGACCACGCACACCTTGGCGTGCACGTACACCGGCGTCCCTTCGTGGTTCTCCACGTCGAAGACGTGCACCCGGTCGGGCGCCGCCTCCTGGCACACCCGCAGCGCCATCTCCCGGCCGACCAGGTTGGGCGGCAGGGCGAACCGGCCGTCGATGTCGGGGTGCCGCGGCACCACGGCGACCAGGTGCAGGTCGGGGTTCGCCTTCAGCGCCGCCGCGAACAGCTCGGCCACCTCGGTCGACCACAGGTACTGGTCCTCGAGGTAGATGAGGCGCCGGGCGCGGCGGACCGCCTTCGCATAGCCGCGCGCCACCGTGCGCTCGCCGTCGGGCGCGAACCGGTAGCGCGGCCGTACCGCCGGATAGGTGCGCAGCACCTGCACGGCATGCGGGCCGGCGGTCGGCGCCGCCGGCGGGCGCGGGGGCAGGGGGTCGGCGGTCAGGTCGGCGTGCCGGAACTTGTCGGCCAGGTAGGCCGGCGGGTTCTCGATGTCCAGGGGCATCGGATCGGTCCAGCGCTCGCGGAACACCTGGTCGAGCACGTCGACCACCGGCCCACGCAGCTTGAGCTGCACGTCGTGCCAGGGCGGGCGCTCACCGTACGCGCCGGCCATGGTCAGCGGCTGGGGGTCGCCGAGGTGGTTCGCGTCGTCCCGCCGGCTGTGGCACAGGTCGATGCCGCCGGCGTACGCGACGTCGCCGGTCGGGTCGTCGGGGCGCCGGACCACCACCAGCTTCTGGTGGTGCGAGCCGCCCCGGCGGACCCGCTGGTCCAGCAGCACCTCGCCGCCCGCGGCCTCGATCGCCTCACCGAGGTGGCGGTTCTCCTCCTCGCTGTAGGACAGCTTGTCGAGGTGCGAGCGCCACACCAGCCCCTTGACCACCACCCCGCGCTCGGCGGCGCGGGAGAACAGCTCGGCGACGGTCGGGCCGTCCGGGAGCATGCGCTCGTCCGGGTCGCCCCGCCAGTCGGTGAAGAGCAGGTGGTCGCCCTTGGTCAGGGCCTCGACGGTGCGGGCGAGATCCGCGAAGTACGTCGCGCCGTGCACGAGTGGCTCGCAGTGGTTGCCGACGCTCCAAGTGGGTAGGTCTGAGGCTGGATTGCCCCGCTCCGCCCTGCTGAGAAACCAGTCCTCGATCGCCATCCGTGGGGTATTGCCCAGACCGCACGCGCGTCACACCCGGGGCGGGCCGACACGTTGACACAGAACTGCCGACGCTGGCGCGAAACCGCGATTTCTCTCCGTAACGGCGCGCCTACCGTCATTGTCGAAGGACGGCAGGTAAGGAGGCCCCGATGAGCAGTGAGATCATCACCCCGGACTCGGAGAGCAGCCGCAGCCGGGAAGCCAGCAGCGAAAATGGTCTCCTGCTCGCCGTCCTGATCATGGTCATCCTGGGCGTGATCGCCATATTCCTCGTCACGGCGTGACGCCGCCTCCGGGCAGAGGCGGGGTCGCGGCCTGTGCGGCCCCAGGGCGGCGACGACCCCATCTTGGGAGATGCCAGGCGAGCGGGCGTGGAACTTTCGCCTGGCGCGGGCGGCTCTTGATCGTTTCCGGGAGCGCTTGAAGCTGGGCGATCAGACCGAGAGTCGGGACTGCGAGCGACAGCACTGTTGATGCGATCACCACGGCGTCACTCGTGCGCGGTGTCCAACCGGCTGACTTGCTGAGCAGGGTTCCGGACATCAGTGCGACGAGAAGGACCCAGAGCAGCGAGAGCTGTGCGGCCATAATCGCGGAGTTGTCCAATCGGGCTTCCCGATCCCGCAGTGCGCTCGGCGTGCGCAGCGCTCCGCGACGCCGCCGGACAGCACGCCACAGCGGAACCGCCAGGACGAGGACCAGAATCCCCCAGGCGTATGCGCCGACCAGATCGAACAGCCACCCCGGCGGCTCGTTGAGGTTCGAGTCTTGGAGATCCACCAGGTAACTCGACGCGGTTACCTGGAGGTGATAGCCGACGATCACCGCGACCACGTACGTGATGAGGTTGGCCAGCGCCGTGACACGAGGGTTCTCGGGGTCGTACGAGCTGAACAACCAGCTGATCCCGCCGAAGATGCCGAGAGCGCCCAGCCCGAGCAGGCCGGCGGCTGGCATCGTCTCGGTCCATGCCTTGACGCAGACGGTCTCCCCCGCGACCACACCGAAGATGAAGCTGTCAACCGCGAGCGCCACCAGCGCGCCCGCGAACAGCACCAGAGCCCGGGTTCGTGCGGGACTCGGCCGCTTCGCGCCGAAGAGCACGATCATTCCAGCGAATACCAAGCCTGCGAGCACTCCCGCGAGTTGAGAATGGGCAGGCGCGGACAGCAACGGGCTCCACTGGAGGTCGGCGCAGTCCATTTAGACCACGCTGGCCGGCAATTGAGTCGCGACTGTGTCAGGCCCGGCCGCGCTAAGGACATCGGGCTCTGGCTCCTGATCGGACTCCGGTGGTCCGGCGCTGTGAGCTTCCGTTCGGCTACTTGGCATGTTGATCAAAGAAAACAGGGCGAACGAGAGGCTGAACAGGAAAGCGATGCTGACCAGGACAATGAGAAGTGCGTCGGATGGCACAAAACTTTGCGGTTGCATCAGCAGGACGACGGCGGTCGCCGCGGCCAGGAGTGCGGTGGACGCGGCGACTGCCGCCGGAATCACCGGGCACCACCATGGCCACTCGAACTTCAGTTTCGAAACCCTGCGCGACGCCAGACCGATAGTCAGCAGAAGCACTCCTGTCAGCGCCAGTCCCAAGCCGAACGGGCGGATGGGCCACAGCTGGCCGACGGTCGAGGCATCCTTGCCGTTCACCTTGAAGAACACGTCCAACGAGGCGCTGCTGACCAGTAGGACGGTGAGAGCCGGCCCCGCAAGCGAGGTCCACAGGCGGAAGACAGGAGTAACGGAGCGAAGTCCCCGACTTCGCTCCGCCAGCAGGGTGATCGCGTGGAACATCGAGAGGATGGACAGTGCGAAGGCAAGTCCATAGATCATGATGCCGAGGTACCCGGCGCCGGAGTCGGGTGGACCGCCAGCAAGAATCGCGTACAGGACCGCGACGACGATCAGCGACACCAGGGTCAGGAACAAGGAGACCGTTACCGGGCGCTCGGCCTGGTCTGATTCGCTGCCGGGGCGGCGCCTGTCGCCCTCGACGAGGTAGGCCATCAAGCCCGCGAATGCGAATGCGGCAAGTACCCCGGATATCTGCGAGTAAAGGGACGCCGCCTCCGTCACGTCGACGATGGGATCAGCCAGGAATGTGGCATCCGACCCGAACTCGGTTCCGCTTCCGAACATCGTTGCCGCCGTTTCCCGAGGCATGGATGGCAGATGACATCGAGCAACAGCCAAACGTAGTGGCAATCGATCGCAGTCAGCCGATCAAGTCCGGTTTGCGACAGGCCAGATAATGCGGCCGGATGACATGTCGGCCGGCAATGCCCATTCGGGGGAGGCCGGGCCGCGCGCCCCAGCCGGGAAGCCGGAGCGCGCGGATTTCTTGTTAAGGCCGGTCGCCCTCGCCCGCCGAGTGCGGGACGCGCCCGGCGGGGATGACGCCCAGCCGGCCCGCCTGGTAGTCCTCGAACGCCTTGACCAGCTCGGCGCGGGTGTTCATGACGAACGGGCCGTAGTGCGCGACCGGCTCGCGGATCGGCTCGCCGCCCATGATGTAGAGGTCCAGGGCCGGCGTGTGCGAGTCCTGCTGCAGGTCGGCGGTGATCCGCAGCGCGTCGCCCGCGCCGTGCACCGCGAGCTGGCCCGTGTGCATCGGGCGCTTGTCGGGGCCCACGGTGCCGCGGCCGCCGAGCACGTAGACCAGCGCGTTGAAGTCCGGGCGCCAGGGCAGGTCGACCTCGGCGCCGGGTTGCACGGTCAGGTGCGCGATGGTGATCGGCGTGTGGGTGCTGCCGGGGCCTTTCTGGCCGGCGATCTCACCGGCGATCACGCGGACCAGCGCGCCGCCGTCCGGCGTGGTCAGCAGCCCCGACTCCTTGCCGCGGATGTCCTGGTAGCGCGGCGGGTTCATCTTCGCGACCCGGGGCAGGTTGACCCACAGCTGGAGGCCGTGGAACAGGCCGCCGCTCATCACGAGGTGCTCCGGCGGCGCCTCGATGTGCAGCAGGCCCGAGCCCGCGGTCATCCACTGCGTGTCGCCGTTGGTGATCGTCCCGCCGCCACCGTTGGAGTCCTGGTGGTCGAAGATCCCGTCGATGATGTACGTGACGGTCTCGAAGCCGCGGTGCGGGTGCCACGGTGTGCCCTTCGGCTCACCCGGGGCGTAGTCGACCTCGCCCATCTGGTCGAGGTGGATGAAGGGGTCGAGATCGGTCAGCGACACGCCGGCGAAGGCGCGCCGGACGGGGAAGCCCTCGCCCTCGAAGCCGCTGGGCGCGGTGGTGAGCGAGCGCACCGGCCGGAAGGTGGTGGCGGCCTGGTCGAGGCGGGGCAGGCGGGGCAGGACGAGGACGTCTTCGACGGTGACGGCGGGCATGGGACTCTCCTAGCGGGACTCTGCTCGGGCGGCGGTCAGCCGCTCGTCGATGCGGGTGAAGATCTTGGTCAGCGCGGCGAGGTCGGCGGCGTCGAGGTCGTCGACGAAATGCCGGCGCACGGAGCGCAGGTGCCCGGGCGCGGCGGCGCGGAGCGTGTCGAGCCCGGCGTCGGTGAGCACGGCCTCGCTGCCGCGCCGGTCGTCCGGACAGGGCTGGCGGCTGACCAGGCCACGCTTCTCCATCGTGCCGACCTGGTAGGTGAGCCGGCTCGGCGCGAAGATCAGCCTGGTGGCCAGGTCGCCCATCCGGAGCCGTCGCCCCGGCGCCTCGGAGAGCTCGACCAGCACGTTGTAGTCGGCGAGGCTGAGCCCGCTCGACGTGCGCAGATCGTCCTCGATCGCGATGAACAACCGCTGGCTGGACTCGACGACCGCGCGCCAGGCGGCCAGTTCCGCCGGGTTCAACGACCGTTCGTCACTCATCACGCCTCCGAGCGTACGGGGTATTTCAAATTTAAACAACTTCCCCGAGGCGCCTGTTGTTCCCGGGTCTAGCCTTGGTGCCGTGGATGACCTTGACCTGGCCGACTGGCGCGAGCGGGTGGCCCGCCTCTACCTCTCGGACGTCGACCTGGCCGGCTTCCGGGCCGGCCGTGACGAGCTGTTCGCGAGCCACCCCCAGTCGGCGATCCCGCCGGACGAGCGGCCCGCGTTTCAGGGCCTGCGCTACTTCCCGGCGAACCCGGAGGCGGTCGCAGAGGCGCCGGTCCGCCCCGCGACCGGTGGCCTGGACATCGACACCGGCGGCCCGGACGGCGTCGTCCACTACCGCCGGGTCGGCATCGCGGACACGCCCTGGGGCCCGCTGACGCTCTGGTGGATCGAGGCGTACGGCGGCGGCCTGTTCGTGCCGTTCCGCGACGGCACCGCGGGCCCACGGACGTACGGCGGCGGCCGCTACCTGACGGACACGGTCAAGGGCACCTTCGGCCGCGGGCTCGTGCTGCTCGGGACCGACCGGGTGCGCCTGGACTTCAACTACGCCTACAACCCGTCGTGTGCGTACGACGACCGCTGGGCCTGCCCGCTGGCGCCGGAGGAGAATCGCCTCGTGCCGCCCATCGAGGCCGGGGAGCTGAACTACAAGTGATCACGCTGGCCGACATCCGCGGCTGGGCGCTGGCGATGCCGGAGGTCGTGGAGAAGCCGCACTTCCGGCTGCCGGGTTTCCGGGTGGCGGACAGGCTGCTCGTCCACCTGGAGAAGGGCGACGGGCACGCGATCGTCTGCGTCGGGCAGGCGGAGGCGGCCGCCCTGGCCGCGGAACGGCCCCACGTGTACGACGTCGTGACGCGCGAGCACGGCCGCATCTTCGTGGGCGTCCGGGTCGACCTCGCCGCGGTCGAGGCCGGAGCGATGCGCCGGGTGATCGAGCAGGGCTGGCGCAACCGGGCGCCGAAGCGGTTGGTCGCCGCGTACGACAAGAGCTGAGACACCGTCTACTGTGTCGCCGTGCAGGACCTGGCGATCAACCTCATGGCGAGCGCGCTCGCCGCTGTGGCGGCGTGGCTGGTGCAGCGGGGCGTGTCCTACCGGCGGCTGGCCCGGATGCGCGGGTTCTTCGGGCTGCGCGAGGGCTCGCCGAGCCTGCTGATCGCCGGACGGCACTGGTCGTCGCCGAGGGTGTCCAGTGTGCACCGCAACGACATGGGCGCGATCGTCGAGCTCGGCGCGATCGTCAAGGAGTGCGGCGCGCGGGCCGACCTCGTGCCGGCCGCGGAGGCGCCCAAGGAGCTCGGCAAGGTGACCGAGTTCTGCATCGGCGGGCCGGAGAGCAACCCGCGCACCGGTGCCCACCTGCTCGCGCTCATGCCGGGCGTGCGGGTGACCACGTACGCCGACGCCGGCGAGCGGGTGCCGATCCTGGTCGGCGACCAGCGCTACGAGCGCCGGCCGCACGAGGAGGCGCACGTGCTGCTGGCCCGGGCGTTGCCCACCGCGCACCCGGTCTTCCTGCTCATCGGGCAGACGGCGCTGGCCAACCTCGCGGCGGCCCGCTACCTCGCCGCCCACCACCGCGAGCTGCAGCGGCAATACGGGGACAGCTCCCCGTTCTGTCTGGTGCTGAAGGTGCGCCAGCCGGGCGCGTACGGCCCCGACCTGGTGGAGCTGATCGGTGACGTCACGCAGGCGGCGTGCCGGCACGGGGCCGCTGATGAACCCGTTCCCGATGGACCGAGGGCGACGGGCCGGGCGCGCAAACGCCCACCACAACCCGATGGAAC
>NZ_JBFAIU010000306.1:0-9258 GCF_040654855.1 Asanoa sp. NPDC050611 | reverse complement strand
ACGACCATGTCGTAGTCGGAGCCCGCGAACGTCACCCAGCCGGTGTCATCGGTGAGGCGCGCTTCCATGTCGTCGCTCATGTCTGCCACCCCGTCCGCGAGGCACGAATCTTCGGTATTCCGAAGACATGTTCAGCACTTGAGTCTCAAGGATGGCAGGAGGAAGCCATTTGCGAAAGACCAAGTCTTCCTTCGATATCTCGAAGATCGGGGCCAACGGGCGGCGGCTACGTGGCGTGATCCTGCTTGCGGCCCCGTCCGTCCATGGACAACGGTCAGGGGCGTGCACGAGCGGCCGGCGAACGCCCGCCGCCGGCCCTGATTCCGGGCCCGCCCGTAGTGGCGCCGTTCGCGCGCAGGACGCGGCTGCCCGCGCTGCCCCGGGTCAGCGCGGTCGCGCCATGCGCAGGCCCACCAGGCCACAGCTGCCCGCGAAGGCAGGCCATGCTGTTCCAGGACTCCACGGCAAGCAGGTGTGACACCCGACAGGCGAAGGCCTGACCGGCCAGACTCAGGCGAACCTGAGCCCGGCTGGCCAGGCTACCTGCGGCTAGGCGGCGTCGGACCCTGCCCCGGGCAGCGCCCGCACGACGGTCAGCGTCATGTCGCCGTGCTGGTAGGACACCCTGAACAGGTGGCGGCCCGCGTTCAGGACCCGCCGTTCCGGCAGGGAATGGAAGTTGCCCTTGATCGAGTCGCCACTCATGATCGTCAGTACCGTGCCCGGAGTGAGGCGCGCGCGAACGTCCAGGTCGAGTTCGCCGCCCAGCACCAGGTCACCCGCGGCCCGCACGCTCGTGTAGTCGTGGTCGCCGGAGACGGTGATGGCGACGCGACCCCGTCGGCCGACGGTCACGTCGCCGCTGACGTTCAGGACGTTGCCGGGCGCGACGTCGGTGAAGGTGAAGGACGCCGCGGACGCCGCCTCCCCGGACGACAGACCAGGCTCCAGCACGCCACTGTCGACGTCGATGCTGCCTGCCACCAACCCGGTGCCGCCGAGCGTGCCGCCCTTGACGTCGATCGAGCTCGCGTGCGAGCCCGTGATCGAAAGCTTTCCGCCTTCAATCGTCGTGCCGCCCTCGTACGTGGCGTCGCCCGTCATGGCCAGCGTCCCGCGGCCTTGCTTGACCAGAGAAGCCGTGTAGAGGTTGTTGTCGATCTTGTGCTGGATGTAGGCCGCGCGCGCGTCCATCCATTCCTTGCGCCACTTGACGGCGTCCGCATGGGTGATCTTGTCGTACAACTCGGGATGGCCGTCAGTGATGGCTTGGATGTAAGGATCAGCCAAAATGCCCTGGAGCATGAAGGCGTGTTCGTCAAGCGTGCCGTCCGGGTTCAGCACGTTGGGACTGAACTCACCGGCGTAGGCGATGCCTTTCTCCTTGTAGCCCGCCAGCCACCGCAGGTCTTCCCTTTCCCTTTCCTTGATCGCGACCTGGCTGATGTCGTTCGACCAGACGTCCAGGGGCGCTTTGTCCATGTTGTACGTCATCGGGCTCAGGAGCTGTCCTGGGCCGTACATCCCCTTGGCCAAATCGGGAATCCCCCAGCCCCAGCGTTCGTCCGGAAGGCCGTCGGGAGCGGTCCAGGCGATGGATGCCCCGGAGGGGGAGGTCTGCCCGGTGCCGAGGAACCGCACGCCGTCGGACATCCTGTTGTTCGCCGTGGTGAACATCAGCTCACGCACCTGCTTGGCGTCCATGTTCGGATAACGGGACAGCAGAATCCCCATCACCGCGGTCGCGACGGGCGTCGCCGGCGACGTGCCGCTCGAGTTGGAATAGTTGGTGTCACCAGCGCTGCTGGTGGTCCGAACGCTGTTCGAAGGGGTGGACACGGTCCACCATCTGGCGAGCCCCGCCTCGTTGAACCCGAACTGCTTGGTGTATTCGGGATTGGTCGCGGTGGGCGGTTGCACCCCACCGACGGCTACAAACTGCCGTTCCGCCGCTGGATTGAAGAGGGGATACGTCGGGCGGAAGAACGGGTTGCTCCAGTCGTTGTTGCCGGCCGACCTCACGTTGACGGTGCCACTGTCCTTGATGGCGTCCCAGATCGCGTCCATGAAGGAACGTCCGGGGTACGCCGGATTGTACTGAATGCCGCCTTCCGAATAGCTCTTCTTGAAGAAGAAGAACTGGTACTCCAGATCCTTCAGGTACTCGTTGGGGAGAACGGTCGCCATGGCCGTCGGGCTGGCACTGTCCTTGCCGGCCAGTTCGTACGCGTTGGCTAGGTTGCCGTTGACCCCAAGATCCTTTCCGAGACCGTCGAAGCGGGCTCGGTCAAGAGTCTGGACAAAGGAGCCCCAACTGCTGTTGATGACCTGCGCGCCCGCGTCGACCAGGGCCTTGTTGGCTGTGTGCCAGTACACGTAGTCGTGGAAGGGACCGTGGGACTGAGTATCGGAACCGCCGGTCTTGGCAACGTACATCGTGGACCCGAAGGCGATGCCGTGCTGGTCTTTACCGTCGCGTATGCCGGAGGTGACCCCGAGCATCCCGGTCCCGTGCCCGTAGTCACTCGTTCGCGCCTGGTCGCCCGCCACGGTGAACGGCTCGCCCGCGGTAAACGGGTTCCCCGGGGTTGCTGTGTTCCGGTACCCGAAGCCGGACGTGCCGTAGACACCCTCTGCTCGCACCGGAACGATCAGCCCGGTCTGAAATGCTTCGTGTGTAGTCCGGTAGCCCGAGTCCATCATGCCCAGCGAGACACCCTGGCCGAAGTAGCCCAGGGCGTACGCGGTGGACGCGTTTACCGCGACGAGCTGCCATGGGGAATCGACCGCTGTGCCAGGATTAGCCGGATTATGCCCGGTGTAATAACCGTATTCCGGCGTTTCCCAGCTGGCTATGGCGGCATCTAGTTCCCCTGGACTCGTGGCGACGAAGCCGGGATCTCCCGGGTACGTCGGCACGCCGCCCGCCTGGCCAGGCGTCAACGTCTGACCGGCCTTGGGTGATGCCAAGGCGAACCCGGCCGGAAACAACGCGACACCTGCACCGGCGGCAACGGCGCCTCCCACCCGCCGTAGTAACTCCCGCCGACTCACGTACCTCATGCTCATTCCGGCTCCTTCCCGAGGGGTCGATACCTTTGACGGACCGGGGCGGCCTGCTGCGTCCCAGCCTGGTCGAGACAAAATCGCCGCCGATCAATCGGCGACGGATCCTTGGCATCCTGCGCCAGCACCGACCCCGTTCGCCAGGATCAGAGGGGTGGATGATCAGGTCGCTCAGCCGCACGCGTTCGCCCCGTCGGGCGCGGCGAACTCCCACACGCGCCCGTTGCGGCGCGGCGTGATCTCAACCAGCGCACGCTGCCACGTCCGTACGGCGAACCGGAGCTCTCCCACCGCGTGGCCTCCTTCATGATCACCAATTAGACTGCGGCAGAAGTGCCTCGTCAAGAGGGCGACATCGATCCACCAGAAGCGGTTCGAGCGACCGTCCACATCGGAATTCCGTGGACCGGACCATGCGCTCGTTGGGGGAGTCCTCCGCGGCGGTCGGTCTGGGTGGGGGAGTGGGACGTTGCGGTGGTCGGTTGGAGTATGAGCCGGGTCAGGCGGCGAGTACGGCCTATCAGTCCCAGTCGGGTGGGTCTGCCCGAGTTCCGTTGACTCGCGGGTTATGTGGATCAGAACGTCGCACGCACCCGACCCAACCAAACCGTTGCGGTGCAACCCTTTGACGAACTCCCGGCCGAGGACGGAAGGCAGGACGTCGATGCCGCCGACGGCGCCCTTGGTCAAGAAGCACGCCGTCGACATCGCCGGTTCGTCGTCTCGACGGCCGTCTTCCTCGGTTACGAAGCCGCCCTCGGCATCCCACCTCGGCGTGGGCGCCGTCGCCTGCGGCTCGCTCGCCGGCGCCGTCACCGTCCGCGCCGTGGAAGCCAGCAAGCGACCGGTCGTCGCGACCAACAGTCACATGACCGGCAGGAGACCGCACCTAAGCGGTCGGGAACCGCTTCCAGTGCCCCTCCGAGACGACCTCGACGGCGCCGTCGACCACCTTGATGGCGGTCTCATCGTCGATCGCGTACGCCGGACCGGCGATGTCGGCTGCCCATTTCTCGGCTGCGGCCATCGTGTTGTCCGGCAGCTCCTCGTGGTCCACGTGGGGGAAGATCGAGAAGTCGACGATGCCCAGCGTGCGGTCGTCTCCGGCCGGCGGCCGCCAGTCGACGAAGTCCTCGCCGATGCGCGGCGTCAGCACCATGCTGCCGGCGCTCAGCCCGACCCAGACCGTCTCGCGCAGCGACGGCAGGAGATCGGCCAGCCCGGACTCACGCATCCAGTGGCACAGGTAGAGCGGGTCGCCGCCGTTGACCAACAGGACGTCCGCGTCGCGGACCGTGGGGACCCACGCGTCCACGTCGATGCTGGGCAGGGCGGTCAACTCGAGTACACCCACGGACTTCCAGCCGAGCTCGGTCATCGGGCAGCGCGGTTCCTGCCCGCTGACGAACTTCCACGCACGCTCGGCGCCACCACGCCTGGCGTAGATGGCGGTCGGCACGCACAGAGCGCTCGACTCGGCGAGCGGCTTGCCCAGCAGGTCGACCAGCGCGTCGTGGATGCTCGGGTTCTTGATGCCCCCGGAGGTGAGCAGCAGCTTCATGATGCCTCTCCCTTGCGGTAGGTGGTCTGGCCGAACGGTTCACCCTTGGCATGGCCGTACGCCCTGTCGGGATCGGCGCGACGGCGCCGTCGCGGGTCCTCCAGTTGCCAGCGGCCGCGGTAACGCTCGGCGACCCGCAGCAGCACGGCCTCGTCGGTCACCGGCACGGCCGTCCCCTCGACGGCCACGTCGAGTCGGTGGTCCCAGCCGGTGTCGCCGGCAAGCACCAGCACGCGGGCGTTGGCCTCGATGTTGGCGTACTTCACCTCGGTGCTGCCGGCGTGGAAGTAGACCCGACCGACGTCGGCCACCGGCACCATCGCTGTCGCGTGTGGACGCCCGTCGGGCCGCACGGTCACGATCCAGGCGACCTCAGCCGCCCCCAGCCGCTCCTCGGCGTCGGCCCAGGGAACCGCCTCGGCCCGCTCCTCGCTGTAGCGCCGGTCGATGCGTGCGCGCACGAAACCTCCCAAGCTGGTTGCACAGTGAAAGCGGTTCGGGTGACGCTAGCACGACCGATTGCGAAGTACCATCAGTTCCGATGGACGACGTACGGGACCAGGCACACCGATCCGGCTGCCCGATCAACCTCGCGGTCGAGGTGCTGGGCGACCGGTGGTCGCTGGTCGTGCTGCGCGACGTGATGTTCGGCAACCGGCACTACTTCCGCGAGCTGCTGACCGGGTCGCAGGAGGGGATCGCGTCCAACATCCTCGCCGACCGCCTGCGGCGGCTGGTCGGCCACGGGCTGCTCTGGCGGTCCGACGACGCCACCCACCGACAGAAGATCCGCTACAGCCTCACCGAGTCCGGCGTGCAGCTCGTGCCGGTGATGGCGGCGCTCGGCTCGTGGGGCCGGCGGCACATGTCCGTCAGCCACGAGCTGTCCGTGCGGGCCGAGCTGCTCGAGCGGGGTGGGCCCGAGCTGTGGGACAGGTTCATGGCCGAGCTGCGTGAACAGCACCTCGGCATCCCGCGGCCGCCGGGCACACCGTCGGTCTTCGCCGAACTGCAGGCTGCGTACGAGGCCGCGGTCGCGGAAGCAGACTGAGGGCGGGCGGCCCCCGGGAGAACTCAGCCGTGCCAGTGGTAGAACTCGCGAACCACCGCCATTCAACCCGGCGGATCCGCACCAAGGCGACCAAGTCCCGACGTGCGCTGTGCAGGCGCGACCCTCGACACGCTTGAGCCCAGCAGCGAAGGCGGCTGGACTGCCCGGAATCGGTCCGGCCGCGCGCGGTTAACGTACCGCCAGGCGACCGCTGGCTCCACCGGGATCCAGCGGCGCGCCGAAGCGAGCGCGTCCATCCGTGCCGCGAATCCCGTGGGATCCCGCTCCACTTCCCGCGGCAGTGCGTCTACGTCGATCGAGAATATCCGCAGACTGGTGGCCGCGCAGTACACCAGCGCCGCGGCGCGAGCGGCGTGCAGGCGCAGTTCGGGATCGGCAAGGCCCTCGATCTCGGGCGAGCCCTGCGTGCAGTGTCCCTCCAAAGACGCCGGCGTTTCGAGGTACGGGTCGAGTTGTGTCAGCCACAAGGCCAGCGGGCGGGCGCTGCCTCCGTATTCACGCAGCTTGACCAGTTGTCCCGCGACCGCGTCTGCCAGGTCTGTCCGAATCAACAGCTCGGCCACCTCGGAGAGTTGGCGGCGAGCAGGTCCGGCGTCGCCCGCGTGGGCGCTCAGCACGCCTCGAGCGACACGCATGAGCTCCCGGGGTATGCCGCCAGAGAGTCCGTGGCACAACGCCACGAACGGGTCCGGCATGCCTGGGCACCGGTGAGAGAGGATCCGCCTGGCCGCGTCATAGCTTGCTGGGGACAGCTTTAGGACTTCGTCGAATGCACCGTCGAAGGCAGTTCGGGCCGACAGGCCGCGAGTCTCGAACGTCGCCATCGCCTCCTCGGACACCGCAACGACGAAATGGCAACGCGCTACGCCGGCCAGGGCTCCGATCCCGCCGACCAGTTTGCGAAGCGCATCACCATCCGGGAGCTTGTCCAGTTCGTCGACGCAGAAGATGATCCGACTCTCGTTTCCGTGCAGACTCGCCAGGTGACTGCCGGCCTCGGCGACGAAGGCACGGAACTGGGCCACCCTGCCGAACAGGGTCGGCGAATGCCGCGTCCGTTGCACGACGAACTTCGACACCACGGAGCCGCCAGGCAGCTGTACGCGGCCGTCAAGCCCGCGCGTCTCTGATCGTTGATAGGCGAGCTCGTCGAGCAGCCGACGAGCGTCCACCTCGATCTTTGACACTCGGCTTGCCCGTTGTCGTAACCACCGTGTCACGGCGTACATGCCGAGTAGAAGAAACAACAACACGCCCGCGGTCAGAAGCAGACCGACGAACGACTGCTTCCCGTCCGCGACGCTGGTCCACCCGAACGCTGCGATGAAGAGGATGAAGGCCGAAACCAGAAGCGCGTTTCGCAGCAACCTTTCAAGGACTGCTGATCTGCGAGTCGAGTCCGCCGGCTCGGCGAATTGTTCGCAGACCGCTGCCAGGAGACCACTCACGAACTCCGTCGGCTCGTACTGCGTAGGGCTTTCGATGTTGATCGTGACTATGCGACCGTCGTTGTTTCGGCCATGTTCCGCGATCATCGCGAGCAGGCTACTTTTCCCAACGCCGCGGGGTCCGCTTAGGCCAATGCTGCCCGACACACGACGTGTCACCGCTCGCAGGACGGCCTCAGCCGCGTCGGTGCTCACGTACCGTCCGGCGTGGAACGGCTCGTCCAAAGGGTCCCAGCGCACAAGGTCCGGCAACGTGACGTCCTTGGCAAGCGGCCGGTCACTCATAAGGCACTCGGCGATGAACCCGACGATCCCGTCGACGACAGCGTTTCGCCAGTCGGAATAGGTTTGCTGACTGAGTCGTTGGGAAACCTCACTGCTCGGCCATTTTCCGACCTGCGTAGACCGGATGTTGCGCGCGCGGGCCCGGTGGACCACGACCACCCAGCGAAAGGCGCCTGCTAGAACGACCGCCCCAACCGCCGCCATTGCGTGATACGGCCACGAACGTGCGGCGCCGGTGAGGTAGAAGTACACGAAGCCGTATGCGGCCAAGGCGCCGAGGAAGGCGCTGGCGATCTTCAGTACCTGCTGCGACAGGTGGGCTCGCCTACGAGAACGGGCTACTAGATAGCAGGCGCCAGACAAGATCGCGATGGACACGACCAGGCGGCTGGTCAACGTCTGACGTGGCGGGAACACTGTGCCGGCGACCGCCACGGAGAGGGGCAATGCCAAAGAAGCCGCGACGACCAGCCCCGACGAGGCACTGTCTCGCCACGGCGCGTAAGTCCTAAGTAGAAGGCCGCGAATCTCCTGAAGCTTATCGCTTTCCGCCTTCGTCGCGGCGGCCAGTTCGTCCGCACGGTCCACAACGCGCTGTGCGACAGCTGCTCGCACCGCCTGCCGCTCACCCTCACGCATGCCAAGTGCGGCGACCTCTGGTCTGGCGAACGCCTCGCGGATCAGTCCTTCGCCTTCGTCGCGGATCTCATTTACGGCGACTGGGTCCACGTCACCCACCGATCGAATGTTGTGCGGTCGAAGCTGAGACGATCATCGTCGATGAACCGAGGGCAGGCAATCACTCGGCAACCGCCCGGGGGCGGAGGGCCGAGAGCGGCACCCCACCGGCCTGCGCCTAGCCAGAGCATCGCCCAACTGGTCCGTGGCGCCGATCGGCCGCTAGCTCGTGGTACTCACGGTGCTTGGCCGTCGTGACAACCAAGCTCACGCAGGGGTCGTCATCAGATGGCCACGATCTGCTCGCCCGTTGCGCCGGTCGCCGCGGCGGCACCGATTGACAGCGTCGTGCGGGCCAGAAACGTCACATCGAAACGCGGATAGGTTCGCATGTTGCCAATCGATTCCCGGTCGGCCCTTCCGATCGGGTCATTCGTTCAGGATGGGCCGACCGGCAGCAGCGAATCGGCGTCAATGCATTGCCGTGTGTCCCGAACGTAAGCCTTCACTCGGACAGAAAGGGCACACCCCGATGCCCCACACCCTCGATCGGCGGTGGAGACGGCGGCTACCCGTTGCCACCCTCGCCGCCGTCTCAGCCGTGCTTCTCGTCGTCGGTCCGGCGTCCGCCGCGCCCGGCGCGGGTTCACCGTCCGACGAATCCCCAGCTCCCGTCGTCCTCGAGCGTCTTCCCGGCGAGGAGGCAAGCGTCGTCGAGGTGCGGGTCTCCGGCACCGCGGAGATGGACCGCCTCGTCGCCACCGGCGTCGACCTCGACCACCACGTCGAACAGACCGAGAACGGCATCGTGCTGCATGCCGTCGTCACACCCAACGAGGTCTCGGGCCTCGAGGCCGGCGGCTACGCGGTCGGAAACGTCCTGTTCGACCCGGCGGACTCCGCGGACCGGGTGGGCGAGCGCGAGGCGACGATCGCCGCGCACGTCGCCGACAACAAGGCATTCACGGCCGACCTGGTCGACGACCCGACCACCAAGGACATCAAGATCATTCGGGCCGACTACTACACGTCGGGGACCAACCAGGTCCTGTCGTCACGTCGTTCCAGGCGCCGCGGATCGCGGCGGTCAGCGGCGGATAGGTAGCGCCGGCCACCGCGGTCGCCGCGTAGATCACGGCGAGGCCGTG
>NZ_JBFAIU010000305.1:0-9268 GCF_040654855.1 Asanoa sp. NPDC050611 | reverse complement strand
GCGCGGCCTGGGCCTGTCGACGTTCGTGCAGGCCGGCATCACGTCGCGCGGGCCGCCGACACAGGCGACGCGGCGGCGGCCGTGCGCCAGCAGGTGCCGGGTGGCCGCGTAGGCGCCGCCGCGGTTGTCGACCAGGACGCCCGGTGCGGCCGCGCCGGGCACCTGCCGGTCCAGGCAGATCCACGGCGTACGCGACCGTTCCAGGTCGCCGAGGAAACCGGCGGGCCCGTGTGCCGGCACGATGAACAGGCCGTCCACCTGGCGGGCGAGGAAGGTCCGTACATACGCCGTCTGCCGCTCGTCGTTCTCCGCGGCGTTGCCGATCAGCAGCGTGTAGCCCTCGGCGAAGGACTCCTCCTCGATCGCCCGGGCCAGCTCGGCGAAGAACGGGTTGGCGTTGTCGGGGATGACCAGGCCGAGCGTCATCGTGCGGCTCATCCGCAGCGAACGGGCGATGCCGTTGGGCCGGTAGCCGAGCTGCTCGACCGCGGCGAGCACTTTCGCCCGCGTCTGTGCGGACACCGGGCGGGGACCCCCGTTGAGCACGTAGCTCACCACCGCGGGCGACGTCCCGGCCAGCCGGGCCACGTCCGTGCGCCGCACCGTCACCCTGGTACCTCCGGTCAACACGAGTTGCGTGAGATGTGCTGGAGATCATGTGCACCGTGCGAACGATCACGCAACACGTGTTGACCGGCCGTTACCGGACCGAGACGAGTGATCGTCCGCGTGCGCAGCGTGGACGTACGCTGGCGGAAACGGGGGAGACGTTCGTGAGCGACCAGCCGCACGGCGAGGTGGTGCTGCGCGTCAACGGCGCGGACCAGGTCCTGGCCGTGGACAACCGGGTCACCCTGCTCGACGCGCTGCGTGAGCACCTGCGCCTGACGGGCACCAAGAAGGGCTGCGACCACGGCCAGTGCGGCGCGTGCACGGTGCTGCTCGACGGCGAGCGTGCCAACAGCTGCCTGCTGTTCGCGGTCGCGGTCGACGGCCGCACGGTGACCACCGTGGAGGGTCTCGCCGACGGTGACGAGCTGCATCCGTTGCAGCGGGCCTTCATCGCCCACGACGCGTTCCAATGTGGCTACTGCACGCCGGGGCAGCTCTGCTCCGCGATCGGCATGCTCGCCGAGGCCGCGGCCCCGCAGGACCTCGACGACGCGGAGATCAGCGAGCGGATGAGCGGCAACCTGTGCCGGTGCGGCGCGTACCTCGGGATCGTCGCCGCCGTGCGCGAGGTGGCGGGCGGATGAGGCCGTTCCGGTACGCGCGGGCCACCGACCCCGGCGCGGCGGCCACCCTCGTCGCCGGCGTCCCCGACGCGGTCTACCTCGGCGGCGGCACCAACCTGGTCGACCTGATGAAGCTCGGGGTGCTCCGCCCCGGCCTGGTGGTCGACGTCAGCGGGCTGCCGTACGACGTGGTCGAGCACGACCCGGACGGTGGCGCGCTGATCGGCGGCGCCGTCCGCAACCACCGGCTCGCCCGGGACGAGGGCGTCGGCCGCCGCTTCCCGGCGCTGACCGAGGCCGTGCTGGCCGGCGCCTCCGGGCAGATCCGCACCCAGGCCACCGTGGCCGGCAACCTGTTGCAGCGCACCCGCTGCCCGTACTTCCAGAACACCAGCACGGCGTGCAACAAGCGCGCGCCGGGCAGCGGCTGCTCCGCGATCCCCGGCGTGCACCGGGACCTCGCGGTCCTCGGGACCTCGGACGCCTGTGTGGCGAGCCACCCGTCGGATCTCGCGGTGGCGCTGGCCGCGTACGACGCCGTCGTCGAGGTGCGCCGGCCCGACGGCGTGCAGCGGCTGGTGCCGATCCACGAGCTGCACCGGCTGCCGGGCGCGACGCCGTGGATCGAGACCGTGCTCGAACCGGGCGACCTGATCACCGGGGTGCGGCTGCCACCGCCGCCCGCCGGTGCGCTCGCCACCTACCGGAAGGTGCGCGACCGCTGGGCGTACGCGTTCGCGGTCGTTTCGGTCGCGGCCGTGCTGCGGATCGAGGCCGGGCGGATCGCACAGGCGCGGGTCGCGCTCGGCGGGGTCGCGCCGCGGCCGTGGCGGCTGTGGCCGACCGAGCGGGCGCTGGTCGGCACCGATCCCACCGACGACGAGGTACGCGCGGCGACCCGGCTGGCGTTCGCGGACGCCCGGCCGCTGCCCGGCAACGCGTTCAAGCTCGACCTCGCCGCCGACCTGGTCGCGGCGGTGCTGCGCGACCTGCGGGCCGCGGCATGACCGCCGGCACCGGCCTGTCCCGGCTGGAGGGGCGCGAGAAGGTCATGGGAGCGGCGCGCTACGCCTACGAGCACCCGGTCGAGGACGCGCTCTACGTGTGGCCGGTCGCGGCGACCGTGGGCAGCGGGACCGTCGTCGAGGTGGACGCGGCCGCCGCCCTGGCCGACCCGGCGGTCGTCACGGTCCTCGACCACACCAACGCGCCCCGGCTGCGGCCGGCCCAGATCGCCGACCAGCTCGTGCTGCAGTCGCCGGCGGTCGCCTGGCGCGGCCAGATCGTGGCCGGCGTGGTCGCCACCACCCCCGAAGCCGCCCGGGAAGGTGCCGAGCAGGTCGTGGTGCGTTACGCGGAACGCCCGCACCACGTCGTGCTCGACCCGGCCGATCCGGCCCTCGAGCTGCCCGGCGAGCTCTTCGGCGGCCAACCGGGCAGCTTCGCCAAGGGCGACGTGGACGCGGGGCTCGCCGCCGCCGACGTGGTGCTGGACCGCGTCTACACGACGCCAGCACAGCACCACAATCCGATGGAGACGGTGGCGACGACGGCGTGGTGGTCCGGCGAGCGGCTCGTCGTCCACGACTCCAACCAGGGCCCCTGGATCGCCGCCGTCGGGTTCGGGCAGCTCTGGGACATCCCACCGGAGCAGGTGGAGGTGGTCACCGAGCACGTCGGCGGCGGCTTCGGCGCCAAGGTGCGGCCGACGCCGGGCGCGGTGCTGGCCACGATGGCGGCGCGGGTCACCGGGCGGCCCTGCAAGTTGATGCTGACCCGGCAGCACATGTTCACGATGTCGCCGGGCCGGTCCGCCACGCGCAGCCGGTTCCGGCTCGGCGCGCGCCGCGACGGCACGCTGACCGCGGTCGACCACGACGCACTCCAGTACAGCTCCCCGATCCACGAGTTCGTCGAGCAGACGGGCCTGGCCACGCGGACCATGTACGCCACCGACAACCTGCGGATCATCCACCGGCTGGCCCGGCTCAACCTGCCGACGCCGCGGGTCATGCGGGCGCCGGGCCACACGCCGGGCATGTTCGCGCTGGAGTCGGCCATGGACGAGCTGGCGTACGCGCTGGATCTCGATCCCCTGGCCCTGCGGCTGGCCAACGAGCCCGCGGTCGACCCGGCCAGCGGCGAGCCGTTCGCCGGCCGGCACCTGGTGGACTGCCTGACCGTCGGCGCGGACCGGTTCGGCTGGGCCGCCCGCGACCCGACGCCGGGTGTGCGCCGGCACGGCCGATGGCTGTTCGGCACGGGGCTCGCCGCGTCGGTGTACCCGGCCTACCAGCGGGTCGCCACCGCGACGGCGCGGGCCGAGCCGGACGGCAGCTTCAGCGTCTCGGTCGGCGCGGTCGACATCGGCACGGGCGCCCGCACGGCGCTGTGGCAGCTCGCCACCGACCTCCTCGGGTCGCCGGTCGAGATCCACATCGGACGGTCCTCCTACGGCAACGCCCCGGTGGCCGGCGGCTCCAGCGGCACGGCGTCGTGGGGCGGTGCCGTCCGCAACGCGTGCACCGCGCTGCGTGAGCGGCTGGCCGGGCACGGCGGGGCCGTCCCGGCCGACGGCCTGGAGGTCACCGCGGAGTCCACACCGCTGCCGCCCGGCCGTTCGCGGCACTCGTTCGGCGCGCACTTCTGCGCGGTCCGGGTCGACGCCGACACCGGCCAGGTGCGGGTCGACCGCCTGCTCGGCGTGTTCGCGCACGGCCGCCCGCTCAACGCCCGCACGGCACACTCGCAGCTGATCGGCGGCATGGTGATGGGCGTCTCGATGGCGCTGCACGAGCAGACAGTGGTCGACCCGCGGCTGGGCATGTTCGTCAACCATGACCTCGCGCAGTACCACGTGGCCACCAACGCCGACATCCACGGCCTGGAGGCGCACTCGCTGGAGCGCCCGGACGACGACATCACCCTGGTGGGCGGCAAGGGCATCGGCGAGCTCGGCATCGTCGGCGCGGCCGCGGCGGTGGCCAACGCGGTCCACCACGCCACCGGTGTACGCGTCCGCGACCTACCGATCACCCTGGAGCGCCTGCGCGGCGGCTAGAGCCAGATGAGCGCGACGCGGACGAACTCCGCCGCGTCCTTGTGCCGCACGGCGGGGAGCAGTTCGGCGACCTCGGCCCGGATCCGCCCGACGCGCTCGTCCGTGGAACCGTCCGGCGGCGCGTCGGGTGCGGCGGTGCTCCGGCGCGCCCGGGCGGCGTCGTGCCAGCGGCCGAAGATGTCCGCGGCCACCCAACCGGCGACGACGGCGCACACCACGACCCACGGTCGTCCCGGGTCCGGAACGGTGGCGAGCACGGCGGCGATGCCACCCGCGAACAGGCCGGTGCTCACGGCGGAGCCGATCACGAACTGCCGGCCCGGCAACGCGTCCCCGTCCAACGCCTTCGCGGCGTCGTCGAGGAGCACGGCCGCGCGGGTCAGGTTCGCGATCGTCGAGTCGTCGCCATGCCCGCCGGACCACGAGCCGCGCTGGAGCTCACCGGTCAGCGTCCGGGCGCGCGTCGCGGCGGCACGCAGCCGCGCCGCCACCTGATAGGGCTTCGGATCGGCCACGGCTCACCCCCTCGGTGCTTCGAGCCAGATGCGGATGGCGTCGGACGCCTGGCACAGCGCGAGGTCCGCCTCGGTGAGCGCGCGCACCTCGAAGGCCTGCGGCGGCAACCGGAGCGCCACGACACCGAGGATCGTCCGTGCCGCGTCGATCGTCGTCCGGACGTCGTCCAGGCGACGGTCCGCGGCCACGAGCACGCCGGGGAGGGCGGGGGGCACGAACGCGCCCGCGTCGTACGCACGCAGGATCCGCGCGGCCCTGCGCCGGCTCGTCCGGTCGTCGGCGAGGTTGGTCAGCCGCACCACCGGCCACATGACGGCGACCAGGCCGGCGATCCCGCCGACCAGCGACCAGGCCGTGGAACCGTCGCTCACCAGCCGCGCCAGCGCGGCGCCGACCCAGCAGCCGGCGGACAGCAGCGCGAGCTGGAAGAGGACGCCGAGCGGCCGCAGGGTGCCGCGCGACATCCGGAAGATGCTGACCCGCCGCAGCATCCCGGCCGTCAACCACGACTGCGCGGCGGCCACCTGGCCACGCGCCTCGCTCATCCGTGGGTGCCCGATTCCGGCGGTGTGCGTGGAAAGCTGCTCGGCCGCGCCGTCGACGAGACGCCGCGCGGCCTCCAGGACGTCGAGGAAGTCGCCCCGGTCCACCGGAACGTGGCCCAACGGCTCGGCCGGGGGCGGGGGAGGCAGGGCGAAGCGGAGCACACCGCCGTCGGTGCGTTCGACGTCGAGCCCGAGCCCACGCAACGCGGCCTCGGCGGCGTCGACCGTGTCGGCGGTCGGCACGACGTACGCGCGTCCGTCGTCGTCCTGGCAACAGCTGCGCGTGCTGGCCACCGTCCACACCGCCGCGACGACGTCGACCAGCCCCTGGTCGACGCACGCCTCCTGGTCGGCGACGCGCAGGTGCACCTGCCGGTGCCTGGTCGCGACCAGGCCGCCGTTGGTCTCCTGGCATCGCCCGCACAGCGGATATGGGCCCAGCTCGACAACCATCGTGCCGCCTCCCCGGTCGGGCAACACCATCATCGCAGCCGGAGCAATGGTAGAAAGGCCCGGTGGAGATCACCGATCCTTTCCTGGACCTCGACGCGTACGTTCGGATTCCCCGGCTCGGTGGGTTGTGGCTCTCGCCCGACGGCCGGCGGCTCGTGGTCGGTGTGGCGACGCCCGATCGCGAGAACTCGCGCTACCGCACGGCCCTGTGGGAGATCGACCCGTCCGGGCAGCGGCCCGCGCGGCAGCTGACCCGCAGCGTCAAGGGTGAGGCCGCGGCCGCCTTCACACCGGCCGGCGACCTGCTGTTCACCTCCGCCCGGCCCGATCCCGATCCCGACGCCGAGCCCGAGGACGAGGCGCGGGCGGCGCTCTGGCTGCAGCCCGCCGCCGGCGGCGACGCGCGCGTCATCGCGAAGCTGCCCGGTGGCGTCCAGGGCGTGGTCGTCAGCGACAGCGGGACCGTCGTTGCCGCTTCGCCGCTGCTGCCCGGGTCCGCCGATCCCGCCGCCGACCGGGACGCCCGGAAGAAGCGCAAGGAGCAGGGCGTCTCGGCGATCCTGCACGAGGAGTACCCGGTCCGGTTCTGGGACCACGACCTCGGTCCCGACCGGCCGCGCCTGCTGGCCGGTGAGCTCGGCGCGGGCGGGCTGGAGTTCCGTGACCTCACCGGTCACGTCGGGCGGGCCAGGCGGAGGCCAGCGAAGACCTGGCGGCGGCGATATGGGCGTCGAGGTCGGCCAACAGAGCCGATCCCTCCGCCGATTTCCCGACCGCGGTCGCGATCATCGTGACGTCGTCCTTCAGGCGGTCCAGGTTCCGCGACGCGTCGCTGCCGATCGTGACCAGGACGGGCACGTACTTCTCGAGCTGCGCCACGATCGGCGCGCCCCGCTCGGCCTCCATCACCACGAGATCCGGCTGGAGCGCCACGACGGCGTCGACGCTCGGCTCACCTCGCGTGCCGACGTCCTTGACCGAGGGGTCCAGCGGTGCCGCGGTGTTCCAGACGGCGTACCCCTTGTTGTCGGCATTGCCCACCGGCGGCACGCCGAGGCTGGTCAGGATCTCCGTCTCGCCCCATTCGAGGCTGACGACCCGGGTCGCCGGCTTCGGCAGGGTGATCTCCTTGCCCCGGCTGTCCTTGACGGTGACCGGCCCGGTCGCCGCGGCCGAGGACGAGGCGGGCGCGGGCGCGCCGGCCTCCTCGGTGGTGCCGCAGGCGCCGACCGCCAGGGCCGCGACCGCGGCGACGGCGAGCAGGGGGAAACGCTTCATACGGATTCTCTTTCGGTACGCGACCGGCTGTGGTGCCGGCCGACGGGTCGGGTGGAGAGGTGGCCCGTCTCGGGGTCCACGAGGACGGAGACGGGGATGCCGTAGGTGTCGGTGAGGGCGGCCTCGGTGAACACGTCGCGCGGCGCGCCGGCTCCGACCACGCGACCGTCCCGGAGCAGGACGACGGAGTCGGCCACGGCGGCCGCCTGGTCGAGGTCGTGCAGCACCACGCCGACCGCGACGCCGTGCTCGTCGGCCAGGTCGCGGGTCAGGTCGAGGATCTCGACCTGGTAGCGCAGGTCGAGGAAGGTGGTCGGCTCGTCGAGGAGCAGCACACCGGTGTCCTGGGCGAGACAGGTGGCCAGCCAGACCCGCTGCCGCTCGCCGCCGGAGAGCTCGTCGACCGCGCGGTCGGCCATGGCGCTCACCCCGGTGACGTCCATCGCCCAGGCGATCGCGCGTGGCCCGTCCGGATCGTCGGCCCGCCAGCGCCCCCGGTAGGGATGCCGCCCGTAGCCGACCACGTCGTGGACGCTGACCCCGGCCGGCACCGGCCGGCTCTGGGCGAGCAGCGTGACCCGGCGGGCGAAGTCGCGCGCCGACAACGCGAGCGCGGACTCGCCCGAGTCGTCGAACAGCACGTCGCCGGCGATCGGCTTGTGCAACCGGGCGAGCGCCCGCAGCAGTGTCGACTTGCCACTGCCGTTCGGCCCGACGAGAGCGGTGACCTGACCAGGACGCAGCGTGATCGACGCGGCGTGCACGACCGGGTCACCGTGGTAGGCGAGGTCGAGCGCGTCACCGCGCAGGCCGGTGCGAAGTTCCCCCTGCAACACGCGGATTAGGTTAGCCTAACTTCTGCAAAGGTCAACCTAAGCTCCGGCATGGACACTCGCTGTGACGACACGGTCCGCGAACGCCAGCCCGCCGGGCACGCTCCGTGTACCGTCATCCGGTGATGACGACGCTCAGCCGGCGATTCGTCACCGCGGCGGTGGTGCTCCTCGCGCTCGTCGTGACCGTCGCCCTCGCCTTCCACCGCTCCGTGCCCAACGTGGCCGGCTTCGGCAGCGTGCTCGACACCGCCGCACCGTTGCTGCTGCTCGCCGTGCCGGTGCTGATCCTCGGCGCCGTGCTGGCCCGCACCAAGGTGGCGGCGGTCGCGGCGCTCGTGCCCCTGCTCGTCTGGGGCCTGATGTTCGGCGGCGCCTGGCTGCCCAAGAACGCCGACCACGCCGCCACCCAGATCAGGCTGGCCAGCCAGAACGTGAACGCCGCCAATCCCGACCCGGCCGCGACCGCGGGCGCCGTGGCGGCCACCGACGCCGACGTGGTCGCCCTCGTCGAGGTGGCCGAGGGCCTGCGCGGGCCGACCGGCGAGACCATGGCGGCGCGATATCCGCACCACGTGCGGGTCTCCACGGTGGAGCTCTGGAGCCGTTACCCGATCCTCGACCACGCGCCGGTCGACACCGCCCTGGGCTGGGAGCGCGCCCTGCGCGCCGTGATCGACACACCGGAGGGCGAGCTCACCGTGTACGCCGTGCACCTGGGCTCCGCCCGCCCCGGCGTGACCGCGACCCGGGACCGCTCCCTGCGGGCCCTGGCCGACGCGGTCGCCGCCGACCCCGCACCGCGGCTGGTCGTGCTGGGCGACCTCAACACGGCGATCACCGACCGGGTGATGGCGCCGCTGCGCGACCTCGTCCGCGACGCCCAGGCCGACGCCGGCCGCGGCCCGGGTGCCACCTGGCCCGCCTCCCTGCCCGTGATCCGCCCGGACCAGATCTTCTACCGCGGCCTCACCGCCACGATGTCCACTGTGGTGCGCACGCCCGCGACCGACCATCGGGCCGTGGTGGCGGGCTTCCATTTCCGCTGACCCACCGTCCACGGTGGAACACGCATCCACTGTGGCCAGTCCGTTTTGTCGCTAGACGCACATCGCGAACGCGAAGTTTCCGGGCCGTCGAGGGCGGGTAGCTTCGGCATCCGTGACGGGAATGAAAGCGCTTTCAAAGTCGAAGGCGGCCACGATCTACGAAGTGGCGCGGCACGCCGGAGTGTCGATCGCCACCGTGTCGCGGGCCCTGCGCGACTCCGATCTCGCCAGCTCGGTCTCGGCCTCCTCGCGGGCCCGGATGGTGTCGATCTCCCGCCGCTGCTTGATCTCCGCGTCG
>NZ_JBFAIU010000304.1:0-9276 GCF_040654855.1 Asanoa sp. NPDC050611 | reverse complement strand
TGCCGGGGGGGGCGCGCCCCCCCGCTAGGGACTTATGTGTTACGTGGGGGGGCGGGGGGGGGGGGGCCGGGGGGGGGGGGGGGCCGGGGCCGCGCCCCCCCCCCCGCCGGCGAAGTCCAGGAGATGTACCTGTTGTTCGACCGCATCTGGCGTCCCGACCCGCACAACCAACCGGTCACCGCCGCGCTGATCCGGGCGCTCAGCAAGGCGGACAACTACGTGGCCGGCGCGTACGACGGCGGCGAGCTGGTCGGCGCCTGTGTCGCCTTCTTCGGGCCGCCGGCACAGGCGACCATGCACAGCCACATCACCGGCGCGGTGCGGCGGGGTGTCGGCTTCGCGCTCAAGACACATCAGCGCGGCTGGGCCATGCGTCGGGGCCTGAAGACCATCTCGTGGACGTACGACCCGCTGGTCAGCCGCAACGCGTACTTCAACCTCGCGAAGCTGGCCGCGACGCCGAGCGCCTACCTACCCAACTTCTACGGCGGCATGAACGACGGCCGCAACGGCGCCGGCGACAGCGACCGGTTGCTGGTCACCTGGGACCTGACCGCGCCGGACGTCGACGCGGCGTGCGCCGGCCGACCGGCGACCCTCGGGCCTTGTGACGGGGCGGTGGTCGCGCTCGACCGGACGGCCGACGGCCGGCCCGCCGCGGGCGATCCCGGCGGGGACACGGTGCTGGTGGCCGTACCCCCGGATATCGAGACGCTCCGCCGGACGGAACCCGGCGTCGCGCACGACTGGCGGGTCGCGGTCCGCGAGACGCTGGGCACGCTGATGGCCGGCGGGTGGCGGGTGGCCGGGTTCGACCGGGCCGGTCGGTACGTGCTCACCAAGGGCGGGGACTCATGAAACTCACCGGGGTGGAGCTCCGGCACGTCCGGATGCCACTGGTGGCACCGTTCCGAACCTCCTTCGGCACCACCACGTCCCGTGACGTGCTGCTGCTGCGAGCGGTCACCACCGACGCCGAGGGCTGGGGCGAGTGCGTGGCGATGGCCGACCCGCTGTACTCCTCGGAGTACATCGGCGCCGCCACCGACGTGCTGACCCGGTTCCTCATCCCGGCGCTCGGCGCGATGGAGCATCTCGACGCGTACGCGGTCGCGCCGGCCCTGACCGCCTACAAAGGACACCGGATGGCCAAGGCGGCCCTGGAGATGGCGGTTCTGGACGCCGAACTGCGCGCCGCCGGCCGGCCGCTCGCCCGGGAGCTGGGCGCGGTCCGCGACCGCGTGCCGTGCGGCGTCTCCGTCGGCATCATGGCCTCGATCGGCGAATTGCTCGACGCGGTCGCGGGTTTCGTCGCCGCCGGGTACGCGCGGATCAAGCTGAAGATCGAGCCGGGCTGGGACGTCGAGCCGGTCCGCGCGGTCCGGGAGCGGTTCGGCGACGGACTGCTGCTGCAGGTCGACGCGAACACCGCCTACACCCTGGCGGACGCGCGGCACCTGAGCCGACTCGACCCGTTCGACCTGCTGCTGATCGAGCAACCGCTGGACGAGGAGGACCTGCTGGGCCACGCCGCGCTGGCGAAGCTGATCCGTACGCCGATCTGCCTCGACGAGTCGATCACCTCGGCCCGCGCCGCCGTCGCGGCGATCAGTCTCGGCGCGTGCGAGATCGTCAACGTCAAGGCGGGCCGCGTCGGCGGCTACCTGGAGGCCCGCCGGATCCACGACGCCTGCGCCGCGCACGGCGTGCCGGTGTGGTGCGGCGGCATGCTGGAGACCGGCATCGGTCGGGCCGCCAACGTGGCGCTCGCCGCGCTGCCGGGCTTCACCCTGCCCGGCGACACGTCGGCCTCCGACCGCTTCTACCGCACCGACCTCACCGCGCCGTTCGTCATGCAGGACGGCCACCTCACCGTGCCGACCGCCCCCGGCCTGGGCGTCGAGCCCCGACCCGACGTGTTCGCCGAGATCACCACCGAAACGGCCTGGATACCGGTCCCGCCACGCTCCTAGGCTGCTGCTGTGCGACCCAACGCGAGCCTCGGACGCGTCCTCGACGACCTGGGCGCCACCCTCCTCGAACTGGTTCACGGAGACCCCGACCAGGCGGTGGCCATCGGTGGTGTGGTCATCCACGATCCGCTCGACGAGCCGGCCCTGCCGCAGCATGCGCTCGTGCTCGGCGTGGGCGTCGGCGACGCCGCCTCGACCGCCCGGTTGCTCCGGACGCTCGGCCAGCAGGAGGCCGCCGGGCTGGTCGTGCGCTCGCCGGTGCCGACCGGCGACGACCTGGCCGCCGCCGCGGCGGAGTCCGGGGTGGCGCTGCTGGGGCTGACCCGCGGCGCTTCGTGGACGCAACTCGCCGCACTCCTGCGGTCGCTGCTGGCCGAGGGCGACGTCGGCGACGCCGAGCCGCAGACCCTCGGCGGAGTTCCGGCGGGCGACCTGTTCGCGCTGGCCAACGCGATCGCGGCGCTGCTCGACGCGCCGGTCACCATCGAGGACCGTAGCTCGCGGGTGCTCGCCTACTCGGGTCGGCAGGACGAAGCCGACCCGTCCCGCATCGAGACCATCCTGGGCCGGCAGGTGCCGGCACGCTACGCCCGCCAGCTCACCGACCGCGGTGTGTTCGGCGACCTCTACCGCAGCGACCAGCCGGTGTTCGTCGAACCCAGCGGCGACGACTTCCGGGTGCCGCGGGTGGCGGTCGCGGTGCGCGCCGGTGACGAGATCCTCGGCTCGATCTGGGCCGCCGTGCGGCAGCCGCTCAACCTCGACCGCATGCAGGCCCTGCGCGACGCCGCCCGGGTCGTCGCGCTGCACATGCTGCGCATCCGGGCCGGTGCCGACGTCGAACGACGCCTGCGCACCGACCTGCTCAGCACCGCCCTGGAGGGCGGGCCCGCCGCCCGCGACGCGCTGACCCGGCTCGGGCTCGCGAACCGGCCCGTCGCCGTGCTCGGGCTCGCCCTGCTCGGCTCCGAGGGCTCGGCCGGCGCCGACGCCGCGCTCGCCACCGAACGCCAACGGCTGGCCGACGCACTCGCCATGCACGTCGGCGCCGTGCACCCGAGGTCGGCGGCGGCCCTGGTCGGCGACGTCGTCTACGGGCTCGTGCCGATAACCCGGGGCAACGCCGACGGCGCCGTCCGCGTCGCCACCGACTTCCTCGACCGCGTGGGGGAGCGCATTCCCGCCGTGGCCGGCATCGGTCCGGTCGCGCAGGACGTGGCCGGGTTGGCCGCGTCGCGGGCCGAGGCGGACCGGGCCCTGCGGGTCCTGCGCACGGGCAACGGCGCCGGACGGCGGGTCGTGCGGTTGGCCGACGTACACGTGGAAGCACTGCTCTTAGATCTCGCCGACGTCGTGTCGGCCCGCGGCGACCGCCCCAGCGGCGCGGTCGCGAACCTGCTCGTCTACGACGCCCAGCACAACACCAACCTGGTCGACACGCTGCGGGCCTGGCTGGACGCGTTCGGCGACGCGGTCGCCGCCGCCGCGGCGATGTACGTGCACCCGAACACCTTCCGCTACCGGTTACGGCGCGTGGCCGAGATCGGGCCGATCGACCTGCGGGACCCCGATGCCCGCTTCGCCGCGATGCTGGAGCTGCGCCTCTCACCGCGGCGCACCGACTGACGGCTGCGCTTTGGCCCGTCGAAGTCGTTCTGAAGATGGGAGCATGGACGTCCAATCAGGCCAGCTCATCCGGAGCCGGACGAGCTGATGGAGCGCGTGGACCTGCCCGGCCACTGCCAGGTCGGTGAAGACCCGACACCAGCGCAGTCGAGGAGCGACAGCGCCCACGCGCGACGACGGCGCCAAGGTGCGACCATGACGGCATGGCCGGGCTCGCCGCATGGATCTGGACAGTTCTGGGCGGCGGTCGAAACCTGACAGACGATCAGGTCGACCGTGCCCGACAGCGCAAGGTGGGTCTCTTCGCCTATGAGCAGGCGAACTTGCTGCGCGACGGCAAGCTCAGCCGCGCCGAGGCAGTCGACGCGATCGCCGAACAGTTTCCCGAACTGGGCCGCGAGGAGGCCGCGCGAGCGCTCAACCACGGCTTGTACGAGTCGCTCTGGTAGTGCGGCGAGGTGCCGCACATTCGGATATGCCGCCCAGCGGGCTGCCGTCCGCGCCGATGGGCGGAGGGCCTTGGTGCGGGCAGATATCTTGTCGCCGTGAGGAGTGTTCCGGTGACGGCGCCCGATGACACGCGGTGGACGGTGCGTGTGGTCTGGGCACCACGATGGCGTGCCCTCGCCCGACGCTTCGGCGGCTGGCGCCGTAGGCGAAAGAACCGGCATGCCGATTCCGGTGATGTCGTCGACGGCGCCTTGAAGATCGGCGACGCGGCAACGTCGGGTTCGGGCGGCGGCAGGGCGGGCGGCTTCGACCTTGGCGACGCGATCGTCGTCCTCGTGCTCGTCTTCCTCGCGATAATCGCTGCCGCCGCACTGTTCTGGTGGGTGTTGCTTCCGCTGCTACTGGTCGCCATCGACCTCATGATCGTGCTCGTGCTCCTGGTCGTGACGGTTGTGGGGCGAGTGTTGTTCCGCCGGCCGTGGACGGTGGAGGCGACGGCAGGCAACGGCGAGCGGGTCATCGCTGAGGTCGTGGGATGGCGTGCGGCGCTGCGTACGCGTGACGAGGTCGCGGAGTTGCTGCGCCGAGGGCAACGGCCTGTCGATGTCCTGAGCCCGGCGGGGTAGTTGGATGGGCTGCTCCGGTCGACGCACCTGCTAGGCCCGGCAGCCTTTCTCGGGTTTGTCGTTCAAGGTCGCGACGGGCATCCTCGAGCCGTGCAATGGACAGACGACATGACTGTGCGCCTCGCTCGTGGAACGTCGACGCGCGCTCTGGTCTCGTACCTGCGGGCGGCGGACGAGTCGGGGGCGCGCCGGCGCGACGTCCTCGCCGTCTTGACCGAGCACTTCGCCCTGCCGTTCGATGATGCACGGCTCGCGATGGACCGCGTCGCCGGCGGAGTCACTCGTGCCGCGTCCGGCAACCGCGCCAACGAGCCGGACCCCGTCAAGGACCCGTTGGCGTGGACGTCGTACCGGATCGAGCTCGGGTTGCCCGTCGATGATGATGCTCTTGGACCATCGGCTGAGGAGCGGGCGTCCGCGGAGGCGCTCGTGGAGCGAGCGAGGCGTGGCGAGCCCACCCATGGCACCGAAGATGTCGCCGTAGCGCTCGAGGTAGCGCGCTTGGCGGTCGCGTCGCAGGAGCCGGGTCGGACGCGCTTTCATCTTCTGCTCGAAGCGGCGACGTCAATATCGGTCGCAGCCGAAGCGTGCATCGACCGGTTAGGGCAGCGGCCGTGTGCCCCGGAGGGCTCCCAGGAGTGGGTCGACGGTGTCGCGCTCGCCGCAGCCGCGCGGCAGGTCACCGCGAAGTTTGCTGCGCAGCCCGATGCGCAGCGCGAGGAACGTGGCCTCGGGCTCGTAGGACGCATCGTCACGCGCATGCTGGGCCAATGTCACGCCTTCGTGGGACGAGCGATGATCGAGTCGGCACGGTGCATCCGGCGAAACGGCGATCCAGACCGGGCCGCCACCCACGTCGAGCCGGTACTGGCTGATTTCGAGTTTCTGCTCGATCGATTTCAGGATGAGCCTCCGTTCGACGAGGACGTCATCGCCCTTGAGTACCTACTGGCCGCGGCCGAGCTCGTCATCGAGGTCAGAGGGATTTCAACCGAGCTCGAAGGCCTTCGGGACCGAACCAAGCAAGTGCTCGCCCGCGCGTCGACGGCGTGAGTTCCGCGGCTGTACGGCATCGAGACGTACCCATTGTTGATGGCATAGGTGCCCTGTCCTGGGTGTCTGTGGCCGGACAGTGGCACCGGGTGGTTAAGGATGTATCCGTGACAAACGGCGCGATCAGCCTCGCTGGCGGCAGGCCCTTGAGCTGGCATGAGTTCGGAGACCCGGACGGATCCCCGGTTCTCTACACCGCAGGGACGCCGGTATCGGGCCTGGGCGGAGCCTGCTACGACGAGACCGCGCGGGCAGCCGGCCTGCGGTGGATCTCGCCGGACAAGCCCGGCTATGGCGCCTCGGGTCACCAGCGCAGGCGCAGCCTCGCCAGCTGGAGTGATGACCTCCTCGCGATAGCCGGTCATCTTGGCCTGGACCGGTTCGCGCTTGCTGGCGAGTCCGGCGGTGCGCCGTTCACGTTGGCCGCTGCGCATCAGCTTCCCGACCGGGTCACTGTTGTCGCTCTCATCGCCGCGGGCGGGCCGATGAGCCCGGCCGAGCGAGTGGGCATGACGGCGAGCGCCCGGGTCATGAATTGGCTCGCCAGGAATGCGCCCGCACTCAACACGTTCCGTGTCGCCGCGATGCGTCGGGAGCTGGTCAGCCCGAAGAACCGGCATCGTGCCCTGCACGGCGCGATGTGTGCCGCACCGGATGCCGCGCACGCCGCCGCCGCGCGCATCGAAATCGAGGCCGTCGCTGACGCGCTGCGGCAGGGGACACGCGCGACAGTGCAGGAGCTCGCCCTGATCAAGCGCGAGTGGACGTTTCCGCTCGGCGAGGTCGCCACGCCGGTGCATCTATGGCACGGCGCTCGCGACCGTAACGCGCCGATCGCCTTCGCCCGTCGGCTCGCGCGCGAACTACCGGACGCCACCCTGCACATCAGCGACTCATCGGGGCACGATGTCGGCGTCGATCGCAGCGACCAGGTGATGTCTGTGCTTGCCGCGTACGTCAAATAGAGCACAGCCACCGAAGGGCCACGACGGACCGCGAGACAACATAACCTATCCGGATCACTCGTTCAGCGAGTTCGTCCTGAGGTTCGGCACACGCCGCGAGGACCAGCCCCACACCTTCGCGGCACATCCGTGGACGGGACGCCTCGAGTTCCGTCCGCCTCCTTCGATAGCAAGAAGGCCCACTGTTCAGGGCAACGTGCGCCTGGGATACGGCAGAGTTCCGCTAAGCGTTTCAGCGCTTCGTCGCCGCGATGTGTCACGGTCACGTTTCGCGCATTATGCGGGCTGCCCCAATTGTCGGGTGCGTTCCCTTCACTAGTGAGCATTCGAATGCTTGTCTGCCGGCAAGCATGCCCGTCCGGGCGTGCGCGGGAGGAAACACCGTGCGATATCAACGAACGCTTAGACGAGCGGTGAGCGTAGCGGGGCTGACCGCCCTTACGCTCGCGCTCGGAGGCGGCCCGGCGTGGGGCGACGACCACGAGAACCTGCCCGGCGAGCCCACCATCACGCTGCCGATCAACGACAGCGAGGCCGGCGGAACGTATCAGCAGGACTTCACCCGGGCGTACGCCGGCACCACGCCGGACGGCACGCCCGTCTACATCTACGTCCCGGAGGGCACGCCGCTGGACGGGTCGGCGCCCGCCGGGGTCGCGAGCCTTGACCCGGCCTTCGACCCGACGCCCGGTGACGAGTTCGTGCCGTGCGCCGATGCTCAGGCGGCCGACTTCACGCTGACCCAGGCGCAGATCGACTATCTCGGGGACACGCTGGCCAGCCAGGTCGTCGCGGTCGACGAGGAGCACTTCGGCCCGATGGACGCCGCGGACCCGCAGGAACCGGCCAGCGACTCGCTGGTCATGGTGGTCTACAACGTTCAGGACACCAACTATTACGACTGTGCCGAGACGACGTACACCGCCGGCTATTTCGCCCCGGACTACATCGACTCGGTCGGCATGAACGTGATCGTCATCGACGCGTTCGACTGGGCCAACCGGGTCGGGCCGGATGATGCCGAGTGGCGCGACGACGACCCGAGCAACGACCAGGCCACGTTGTACGAGGGTGTGATCGCGCACGAGCTCGAACACCTGCTGCACAACTACAGCGACGCGGGCGAGCTGTCCTGGGTCGACGAGGGCCTGGCCGACTTCGCGGTCTTCCTCAACGGCTTCGACGTCGGCGGGTCGCACCTGACGTACCAGCAAGTGTTCTATGCGGACACCTCATTGACGCGATGGGGCGGCGGATTGCAGAACTACGGCGCCGCGTACACCTTCTTCCAGTACCTCTGGGAACAGGCGGGTGGAAACGGCGACGGGACCTACACTCCCGACCTGCAGTACGACGCCGCGGGCGGCGACCTGCTGATCAAGCTGATCTTCGAGGAGCAGGCTGACGGCATGACGGGCGTGCAGAACGCGATCAACACGTTCAACGCGGCGACGTCGGGACCGGACCTGCGCAGCGCCGAGGAGCTTTTCCAGGACTGGGCCGTGGCCGTGTACCTCGACGACGAGGGGTCCGACCGGTTCGACATCAAGGCTGTCGACTTCGGCGACCCGCAGTTCACCACCTGGACGATCGACATCGCCGACGAACTGTTCTGGGCCGGCCGCGGTAACAACCAGGGTGCGCAGCCGGCGCCGAAGTGGCGTAACAAGGCCAACCACCAGGACCCGACGGCCGTGCCGTTCGGCATGCAGGTTGAGCGGTTCCGCAACCCGGGACCGACGGTCACGGTCGCGCTCGACGGGGACGATCAGACGGTCATCGCGCCGCACAGCGGCACGACTCACTGGTACGCCGGGTACGAGAGCCAGGCGGACAACATCCTCGACGTCACCACCGACGGCAGCGTCGCGTCCCTGGACTTCTGGACGTGGCACTTCATCGAGGAGGGCTGGGACTTCGGCTTCGTCGAGGCGCTCGTCGGTGGGCAGTGGGTGACCGTGCCGCTGGTCGACGACGCGGGCACCGAGGTGACCACGAACGACGACCCGCACGGCAACAACACCGAAGGCAACGGCCTGACCGGCACCTCGGGCGGGGCGTACTTCGTCGACGAGCCGGAATACATCCACCTGACGGCACAGCTGCCGGCCGGCACCACAGACGTGCGGTTCCGCTACTCGACCGACGCGGCGTACCTGGACACGGGCTGGTTCGTCGACGATGTGATGGTCGATGGTGCGGCGGCGACGCTGACCTCGTCGGACTGGATCCAGACCACCGGCGTGCAGGACAACAACTGGACGCTTCAAATCGTTGCGAGCTGCGACCTGACGCCTGGCGTGACCTCGACGGGCGAGATCGTCGATAGCACAGGCGGCAACTGGATCTACCGGCTGGAGGGCGACGCCATCGAGGTGACCGGACTGAACACCCGGTGCGCGAACGGCCCCCGACGTGACTTCGCCACGATCGTGTCGAACCTGCCCACCGGCGACCTCACGTACCTCGACGCCGACTACACCCTGACGCGGCCGGACGACCTGGTCGTCTACGGTGGCACCGGCAAGGCGGCGCGCGACTGGCCGTCGGACGGGTCCGCCAGGCTCGCGATGCCCGCCTCGT
>NZ_JBFAIU010000303.1:0-9289 GCF_040654855.1 Asanoa sp. NPDC050611 | reverse complement strand
CGGTCATTGATCGAGACCTACCAGAACCCCGACCCCGACGAACGCCGAGGCTGACCCATGGGAGAAGGCTTCCGCACCGACGTCGACGAGATCGTGTCGACGTTGTCGAGGAACTCCGTCGGCGTCAGGTCGGGATAGAGGCCCAGGTCCTGCGGCAGGTAGCCGAGGCGGCGCTGAACCGCGACCCGGCCGCCGCGGGCCGACAGGTCGTTGCCGCCGACGATGACGCGGCCCGAGGTGGCGGGCAGTACGCCGGCGAGGATCCGCATCAGGGTGGTCTTGCCGGCGCCGTTGGTGCCGAGCAGGCCGAACATCCCGCTCGAGACCGTCAGGTCGACCCCGTCGAGGGCGGTCACCCGGCCGAAGCGGCGCCGCAGGTCAGCGATTTCGATGTGCACGATGGGGTCCTCTCAGGCCTCGGCGGGCCACGTCTGGCGGGTGGTGCGGTCCGCGGCGACCGCGGCGACGGCGAGCGGGATCAGGCCGCACAGGACGATCACCGCGACGCTGGTCGCCGCCGCGGCGCCGCTCGGGTCGGGGCGTAGGAACGGCAGGATGCCCGGTGTCCCGGCGAACAGGGCCGTCTCGCCGGTGCCGAGCAGCCACGTGGCCGCGTAGTCGCCGATCGGGGTGAGCAGCGTCCCGGTCAGCGAGGGCAGGAACGCCGGGGCGAGCATGTTGCCCCAGAACCAATAGCCGACGAACAGCACGCGGAACAGCGGGACCGACAGGAATGTCGGGCAGACCAGCGCGAAGCCGGCCACCATCGCGATCCCCGGCAGCGTGACGACCGCGAACGCGACCAGGGCCCAGCCGAGCAGCGCCGGGTCGTGGCGCTTGGGTAGCTCCGTGACCGCGGCGACCAGCAGGGCCGCCAGGCCAGGCAGGCCGCAGGCGGCGACGCCACCCAGGTATTTCCCGGCCAGGCGGGTGACCGGACCGGCCGGCAGGCTCTCCAGCAGCGGCTCGACCCGCAGCCGGCGGTCGCGGACCAGCCGGTCGGCCAGCAGCATCCCGTAGGCCAGCGGCATCAGGATCGAGAAGAGCAGCGCCCAGGTGCCCATCACCTCGCGGGCCGGGGTGCCCACCGGCAGACTGCGTGGCCCCTGGTCGCCCTGCAGCACCACCAGGGCGCCGCCGAGCAGCACCGCGGCGATCCACAGTGAGCGTTTGCGGGCCTGCATCCGGAACTCGTAGCGGGCCACGGCGAGCAGCGCGGTCACGCGTCCTCCTCGGTCAGCAGGCGTTCGGGCTTGAGCAGGACGGCGACGGTGCCGGCCAGGAACACCAGGCCGCCGGCGAGCAGGCCGATGCGGTTGCCGGCCCACCCGGGGCCGTCGCCGACGCGGCTGGTGAAGAACAGGAACATCGGCCGCAGCGGCGGGCTCACGAACGCCGTGGCCCACACCTGCTCGGCGAGCCAGACGAGGGCGACGGCGCTACTGGCGAGCACGGCGCTGCGGGTGACGGCCGCGACCAGCACGGCGAAGCCGGTCAGCCAGAGGGCCGGGGCGACCCAGACCAGCAGGGCCGCGGCACCGCCGGGGCCCAGTTGGTAACCCGCGAGCGCGGCGACCGCCGAGTAGATGAGGCAGCAGCCCGCGGTGCTCGCGCCGAGCACGCCGAGGCGGCGGCCGATGGTGGTCAGGTGCGGTGTGGGCAGGGACAGGTGCAGCTCGCGGCAGCCCTCGCGGAGGACGATGGTCAGCGCCACCATCGCGACCGCCAGCGGCGCGACCGCCTCGAGCCCGGCGAGCAGGAGAAGCTCGGGCTGCTCGTGCCCGGCGCCGGACACCTGGACGAACGTGGCGATGGCGGCGGTCAGCAGCAGGGCGGCCGGTGGGGCGAGGAGCGCCGCAGGCCCCGCCCGCCGCGCCTCGTGGAGCCAGATGGTCAGTCTCACGATGATGGGTACCGCGGGAGCGCCCGAAGGTTCACCGCCTGGCACCATCTTTCGATGGCATTCGAGACCGGCAGGTTCGCGGACGTCACGCCCACCGAGGTCGAGCGCGTCACCACCAACGCCCAAGCGGCCGAGATCGTCCAGAGAATGCTCACCGACCTGCGTGCGCATCCGACGGAGTGGGAGAACCACACCCTCGAACGGTTCCTGGACGCACTCGCGGCGTCCCTGCACGACCTCGGCGGCCTTTACCGCAACCGCGGCGAGGACTTCCCCGACCAGCCGACCTGGAAGATGGTCGCCGAGGCCGTCGTCATGGCCAGCGGCTACGAGTAACGCCGGCCTCACGACAACACCGTCCGCACGCCGCGGCGGCCGGCCAGCGGCGCCAGCGCCACCGCTGCCACGGTGACGGCCACCGCGCCGAGGAGCAGGGCTGGACCCGGCTGCCACAGCGCGTCGAGGACCGGCGCGAGCCCGCGGTCGAGGAGGGCCGTCGGAGCCAGCAGGCGCAGCATCCAGCAGGCCAGGACCGTGGCCGCGCCGACCTCTGGCCGCCAGAGCACGGCCAGCGCGAAGCTCAGCGCAGACAGCGGAACGAGCGGGCCGAACCAGGTCAGGAACAGCTCCGTGAGCACGAGATCGCCCCGCGGCCAGGCCATCGCCGCCGACGCCAGCGTGCCGACGCCGACGGTCACCGCGAGCACCAGCGTCAGCCGGGCCAGCACCAGCACGCGCGTCGACGTGGGCGTGGCCCGGACCAACTCGGCCGCCTCCCCGTCGGCGCCGCAGGCAGCGGCGACCGCGAGCCCCGCGACCAACGGCACCACGAGCGACAACATGTTTCCCGCGCGGGCGGCCGGCGCGGACGCGGCGAACCCGGCGCCCGCGGCGATCAACACGACGGCCACCGCCCACACGCGCCAGCCGACCAGGCGGACCTGCCGGGTCAGCAGTCCCCAGGCGATCCGCGCCGGTGCGAGCCGGTCGACCGCGGCGCGGGGTACGTAGCGCGGCACCGCCGGGCCACTGGTCAACCGGGCACGCATCGCCGCGAACGGCGGCGGGTCCTGCGGGGTTACGGCCAGGGTGGCCGCGCGTACCCCCGAAGCCAACAGGGACCACGACGCGGCGTCCGCGCGGCACGGCGCGCAACGCCGCAGGTGGCCGGCGATCTCCTCCGCCGCGGTCGACGCCAACGTGCCGGCCGCGTATGCCGGGAGCGCCTCGGTCGGATGGGTCATCGGCCGGCCTCCTTCGCGGTGAGCTGGGGCAGGGCCCGGGCCAGGGCGGCGCGGGCGTTGAACAGGCGGCTCTTCACCGTGCCGACCGGGATGTCGAGCACGGCGGCGATCTCGGCCAGCGTGAGCTCGGCCGCGAACACCAGGTGCAGCACCTCGCGGTGCCCCGCGGGCAGGCGCGCCAGGGCGGCACCCACCGCGGAGACGTCGGCCCGTGCCAGGGCGACCTCGTCCGGCGTGGCGAGGTCGCTGGACACCGACGCGGCGGCGTCGATCGGCAGGGCGGGCGGTGGTGTCGAGCGGACCTGCTTGCCGGCCTGGTTGCGGCAGATGCCGAACAGCCAGGTCCGCACGGCCGACCCGCCGGTGAACCGCGCCGCCGCGCCCTGCCAGACGCCGACGAACGTGTCCTGAAGCGTCTCTTCCGCCTGCCCACGGTCACCGGTGAGTTGCACCGCGTAACGCAGGAGGACCGCCGCGTGGCGGGCGTAGAGCAGCGCCAGCGCCTGCTCGTCACCGCCCGCCACGCGGCGCACCAACGCCTCGTCGGACTCGTCCATCGCATGTGAGTACCAGCCGGCGGCAAGAAGGTTCACGACGGATTTGAAATCTGCAGCAGGGGGTATAGAATTTCCGCGTTGCCAAGGACAACATCCCTGGCGCGACCGACAGACAAAGCCCTGGAGGTGTGCTGATCATGATGCGTTTCGACCCGTTCCGCGACTTCGACCGGCTCGCCAACGAGGTGCTCGGCGCCGCACGCACTCCGTCGCTCATGCCGATGGACTGCCTGCGCACCGGCGACACCTTCGTCGTCCGCTTCGACATGCCGGGCATCGACGCCGACACGCTCGACGTCTCCGCCGAGAACAACACGCTCACGGTGCAGGCCGAGCGGCGGCGCCACGACCCCGACGACGCGACCTACCTGGTCTCCGAGCGGCCGTCCGGCACCTACCGCCGCCAGCTCGTGCTCGGCGAAGGGCTCGACATCGACGCGATCCGGGCCGACTACCACGACGGTGTGCTGAGCCTGACGATCCCGGTGGCCGAGCGGGCCAAGCCGCGCCGCATCGAGGTCACCCACTCGGGCAACGACCACAAGGTGATCGAGGGCGCCAGCGCCTGACCCACGACCCGACGGACAGGCCCGCCGGTGTGTCCGGCGGGCCTGTCGGCAGGAGGCCATATGGTTGGCAACGCACCGGGGCCCGGCGCGCTCGACGACTCGCACTACCCCGCCTTCGCGATGGGGGCCGCCGCCGACGCGCTGGGCGTGACACCGGCGTTCCTGCGCGCCGTCGAGACGGCGGGCCTGTTCGAGGCGCACCGGTCCGATGGCGGCCACCGCCGCTACAGCCGCGACGACCTGCAGCGCGCCGACCGGGCCCGGCACCTCGTCGACGACGGCATGCGACTGGACGCCGCGGTACGCATCGTCAGCCTGGAGTACCAGCTCGCCGCGGCCACCACGATGATCGAGGTGCTGCGCCGCCGGCTGCGCGAACGCTAGGCCGGCACGCGCTCGGCTGTTCGCGGCTCCGGCCGCACGTCGAGGTCGCGCCACGCGGGCCGGAACACCGGCATCAGCGTCACCGCCAGATAGAGGAGACCGGTGACCACCAGAGCCGCGTGTACGCCCACCGCGCCCGCCGCCGCACCGCCGAGCAGGCCGCCGAGCGGGATGCCGCCCCAGGTCACCGCCGTGAGCGCGCCCTGCACGCGGGCCATCATGTGCGGCGGGACGCGTTCGTAGATGACGGCGCCGAGGATCGGGTTGATCGCCGCGAGCCCGATGCCCGTCACGAACGACACGCCGTAGAGCAGCCAGATCTCGTCAGTGAGCCCGATGGCGAGGAACCGCGGCGCACCGCCGACGATGAACCCGAGCGTGAACAGCGCCCAGCGCGGCGCACGCGGCGCGTACGCGGTGAAAACGATGTTCCCCAGCACCGCGCCGATCCCGAAGGACGCGCTGGCCAGGCCGAGCACGACCGGCGAACCCATCAGCGTCGCCCAGGTCGGCAACAGCACGGAGTTGTACGCGGCGTCGAACAGGTTGGTCGCGAACAGCATCACCACGATCGCGCCGACCAGTCGATCGCTGCGCAGGAACGTGATCCCGGCCCGCAGAGACTGCGCGTAGGACTCGTCCGCGACCGGCGCCTCGACCGGCGGCACCCGGACCAGCAGCACGACGAGCACCGCCGAGATGCCGAACGTCGCCGCGTCGAAGAGGAGCACCGTGGGCGCGTCGAGGATCGCGATCAACGCACCGCCCGCCGGTGCGCCGAGCAGGGTGGCCAGCCGGTGCAGGCCGTCCTGCAGGCTGGCCGCCCGCGTCATCTCCATCCCGGACTCCCGGGCGACGCGCGGGAAGATCGCCTCTTTCGCGGTGTCGCCGAAGCCACGCAGGCCGCCCGCGAGCCCGACGAGGACGAGCAGGCCGCCGAACCCGATCCGCTCGTGGAACAGCGGGATCGACGCCACGGCGAGTGCGCTGACGGCGTCGGCGCCGATGCTGAAGCGGCGCCCGCCGATCCGGTCGATCAGCGGGCCACCGGCCGCCGCGGCCAGCACGTAGGGGACCATCTCGACGAACGCCACGACACCGGCGCGGGTCGCCGATCCCGTGCTGACCAGGACGAACCACGGCAGCGCGAGCGCACTCATCCGCGTGCCGACGGCCGAGATCGTGTCGGCGGTGAGCAGGGCGACCAGATCGCGCCGGCGGCTCACCGCTCCTCCTCCGATGCCGCGGATCCGGTGGGGAACGGGAGGATCTGGACCTGGAGGGTGACCTTCTCGGCACCATCCGGGTACGTGCCCTCGTCGTCGTCACGGCGGTAGCGCTCGGCGAACGCGAAGATCGCCTCGTGCAGCTCCTGCGCCTCCTCGACGGTGAGCCGCAGGCGCCAGTCCGAGATGGTGAACGGATCAAGCCACGGGCGCGGCATGACCGCGATCTCGTCGAGGAAGCGGTCCACGCGGTCGGCGTACTGGGCGGCGACCGCTCGCAGGTAGCCCTCGGTCTCGGCCGGCGGCCGGGCCAGGTCGACGTCGAGGCGGGTCGTCCGGTGTGCGGCCTTCCACCAGCGCTCGCGGCCGACGTTGCGCTCCGGGTCGTCGACCACGAACCCGTAGTTGGCGAGGATCCGCAGGTGGTAGCTGGTGGCGCCGGTCGACTGGCCCAACCGCTCGGCCAGCGTGGTCGCGGTCGCCGGGCCGTCTTCGCGCAGCAGGCCGAGGATGCGCACCCGCAGCGGGTGGGCCAGGCCGCGCAGCGTCGTCGCGTCGAGGTTGACTTCACGGTCCGTCATGTATGCAAAGATATCTTTGCCAAGGGTTCTTTGCAAGGGAGTCTTTGCATGCTGTCGCGGTTTGCTCGGGCGCGGGTTTCTTGTCGGTGGTCCGTGCGACGATCCCTGCCGTGACGCGACGACGCATCGACGTGACCGAGCGCCGGGCCCGACTGGGTCTCCGGCACCGGCTGGCCGGCCCATCCGCACACGACCCGGTCGAGGTCACCCGCGACCTCGTGGTGCTGCACGCCACCGACCCGGCCACCGTCTACCTGTCGGCCGCGGCACGACTACACGCGCCGGTCATCAAGGACATCGAGCACGCGTTGTACGCCGACCGCACGCTGATCCGGATGCTCGGCATGCGCCGCACGGTGTTCATCGCGCCCGTGGAGCACGCGCCCGTCGTGCAGGCGGCGTGCACCGACGCGATCGCCGTGGTGCAGCGCAAGCTGCTGCTCAAGCACCTCTCCGAGGCGGGCCACGACTTCGGCGACGAGTGGTTGCGCGACGTGGAACGCGGCACCCTCGACGCGCTGCACGCCCGCGGCACGGCATTCGCGGCGCAGCTGTCGGCCGACGAGCCGCGACTACGCACGCAGCTCGCGATCGACCCCGAGAAGAGCTACGGCGCCACGCCGGCGATCACGTCGCGGGTGCTCAACCTGCTGTCCATGCAGGGCCTGATCGTGCGCGGGCGGCCACGCGGGTCGTGGCTGTCCACCCAATACGAGTGGGCGCCGGCCGACACCTGGATCGCGGGCGGGTTGCATCGGCACGACGCGGCCACGGCCCGGGCCGAGCTGGCCCGGCTGTGGCTTGGCCGGTTCGGCCCGGGCACGGCAGCCGACCTCAAGTGGTGGGCGGGCTGGACGGGCACCCAGACCAAGGCGGCGCTCGCGGCGCTGGAGGTCGAGGAGGTCGACCTCGACGGCGGCGAGACGGGCTACGTGCTGGCCGATGACGCCGAACCGGTCGCATCACCGGAGCCGTGGGTGGCGCTGCTACCGGCCCTCGACCCGACGATCATGGGTTGGGTCGGCCGCGAGTGGTACCTCGGTCCGCACGCGCCCGCCCTGTTCGACCGCTCGGGCAACCCAGGCCCGACGATCTGGGTCGACGGTCGGGTGGTCGGCGGCTGGAGCCAGCATCCGGACGGGCGGGTGGTCCACCGCCTACTAGAAGAGCTGCCAGCCGCCGCCCGGAAGCGGATCGCCACGATGGCGGGCGAGCTGACGGACTGGCTAGGCGACGCGCGCGTGAAGCCGAAGTTCCGGACGCCGCTGGAGAAGGAGCTGTCCGGGTCCTAGGTGGTGTTCGACGGGTCCGTGCTTGCCGGACCGGGATCGCGACAGTGGTCTACGGAGGCAGGTCCGGGACTGCCACCATCGCCTGCGGAGGCAGGTCCGGGACTGCCACCCTCGCCTGCGGAGGCAGGTCCGGGACTGCCACCCTCGCCTGCGGAGGCAGGTCCGGGACTGCCACCGGGACTGCCACCGTCGCCTGCGGAGGCCCGACCGAGACCGCGACCATGGCCCCGGCGCGCCGGGCCGTGACCGCGACCATGGCCCGGGGACGCCGGGCCGAGACCGTGATCCTGGCCGTGGTTTGGCGGCCGACCGGTGTTGTAGCCGGGAGTTCCCTTGATGCCGCCAGGCGGTGGCGGCGCGCGGCGCGGGCCGCGGTGGTCCGTCGGAAAGGTCTAGGGCGTGCGGCGGGCGCGGGCCGCCCAGATCGCGTAAGCCGGGTCGCGGTCCAGGTTGTGGCGGTCGCGGTCGTAGCGGCGCGTCGTGCGTGGGTCCGCGTGGCCCATGGCATCCTGCACGTCCTCCAGCGCCACGCCCTCGGCGCGGGCGGTGGTGGCGAAGGCGTGGCGCAGCGAGTGTGGCGACAGCCGGTCCGCGGCGGGGATGCCGGCGTCCGCGGCGATCCTGCGGACCAGGCGGAAGACCGCGTGCCGGTCGATCCGCCCGCCCGAGGCCGTGGCCAGCAGCGGTCCGGTCAGCTCGTTGACGCTCACGCCGGCGGCGGTGGCGCGTTCGGCCAGGTACGCGTCGATAGCGGCGGCCGTGCTCGGCGTCAGCGCCCGCCGGCGGTGCTTGCCACCCTTGCCGGTGAACCGGATGCTGCGGTGGCCGCGCTCCTCCCCCAGGTCGTCGACGTCGAGCGAGACCAGCTCACCGACCCGCAGCCCGAGGTCGGCGAGCAGAGCGATGGCGGCGCGGGTCCGTGCTGCGGTCGGGCCGGTCGCCTGGGCCGCGGCGCGCAGCAGGGCGTCCACTTCCTCGGGCGTCAGGCCGACGGTCGCCGAGTGGTCGCGGTCGACCCGGGGGCGGTCGGCGCCGGTGACCGGGTTGGTGTCGAGGGCACGCAGCTTGACGAGGAAGTCGTACCAGCTCGACAGCGCCGACATCTTGCGGGCGACCGTGGTCGGGGCGGCGGTCTCCTCGACCTCGCGGGCGAAGGCGTTGACGTCCAGGAACGTTGCCGCGAGAGGGTCGACACCGCGCGCGCCGCACCAGGCGACCCAGGCACCGACGTCACGCCGGTACGCGGCCCGGGTGTGTGGCGAGAGCCGGCGATTGGCCAGCCACGCGTCGGTGAACTCGCCCGCACCCGACATGGCCACGAGGGAGGCGCGGTTCGCGCCGCCCGGCGCCGGCACGCCGCGGGCGTCCGGCACGAGCGAGGTCACGCGCAGACGCTAGCCAGCGGGCGGCGGCGCGACCGCGCGGCGCGCCGCACCGGCGGCGAACTTCGCCGGTGTCGTGCCGAGGTAGAACCGGCCAACTCGATCGGATCCGCGCTTGCTGGCGTCGCTCCCACCACAGCCTCCCCTTCCC
>NZ_JBFAIU010000302.1:0-9324 GCF_040654855.1 Asanoa sp. NPDC050611 | reverse complement strand
AGCCGCCGCGACGCGGGTGAGGCAGACGGCGCGAGCCGGCGGGACGCGGGTGAGGCAGAGGGCGCGAGCCGGCGGGACGCGGGTGAGGCAGAGGGCGCGAGCCGGCGGGACGCGGGTGGGGAAGACGCCGCGAGCCGCCGCGACGCGGGTGGGGAAGACGCCGCGAGCCGCCGCGACGCGGGTGAGGCAGACGGCGCGAGCCGGCAGGACGCGGGTGAGGCAGACGCGCGAGCCGCCGCGACCCGGTGGGGAAGACGCCGTGAGCCGCCGCGACGCGGGTGAGGGAGACACCGCGAGCTGGCGCGACATGGGTGAGGCAGACGCCGCGAGCCGGCGCGACGGCGGGCGAACGAGACGCCCGCCGTCGGGTCCAACAACGGGCCGGACGGGGCACAGGCGGGTCCGACAATCCCAGAGATGACCCACGCGGATCCCTAGAACGGCAGCCAGGCCTGGGACCGCATCGTGTTCGGGTCCGTGGCCTGTATCCCGTCCTCCGACACCGTCCACAGTGTCCCGGAGACGATCAACGACCGTCGGGGCGTCGGGTTGTAACCGTTCGTCGACGGATGCTTCAGCCCGCCCACCTCGGTCAGCGACGACCCCGAAACCCGCAGCGCCAGCATCGTCTCCGGCCCACCCCCGGTCACGGGCACCACCAACAACCCCGTCGGCGGCCAGTACAGGAACGCGTGGGGATCGTGCTCGGCCTCCGAGAAGGAGTTCGCGATCCGATGTTGCGAAACCCGCCGCGGGTGAGCCAGGTCGCTCACGTCGAACACCGACACCTGGGTCCCCCGCACCCGGCCCGACGAGTCCGCGTCCTGCCCGACGCCGATCAGGCGGCCGCCGTCCAGCGGATGCAGGTACGCGGAATACCCATTGATCTTCAGCTCGCCCCGAACGGCCGGCGCCGACGGCTTGGACAGGTCCAATGTATACAGCGGATCCGTCTGGCGGAACGTCACCACGTAACCGACCGGCCCCGCGAAGCGCACCGAATAGATCCGTTCGCCCTTGCCCAGGCCGCCGACCATCCCGACGCGGGCCAGGTCGCCGGCGCGTAGGACGTACACCGATGAGACGTTGGCGTTGTTCGTCACCGCCACCCGCAGATGGCCGTCGAACTCCGACATGGCGTATTGGTTCAGCACGCTGCCGAGCACGGACCCCGCGGCCACGTAGCGCGGCGCTCCGTTGCCCGTGATGTCGAACCGGTAGATGACCGTCTCCGGGTCCGGGCCGAAGGCGCCGTCGCGGCGGATACCGCGCCATTGCTGGTCGTTGGCCACGTAGAGGCTGGTTCCGTTGCTGTAGACCAGGTCGCCGTCCGCCGCGATCGTGGTCGGTTCGCCCGCATCGTATTCGCCGCCGATGTCGAAGCTGAGCACCGTCAGCAGCGAGCTTCCCGAGAAGCTGTCCGGCCGCCGCACCGCCCCGCAGTCGAGCCGGCCGCCCTGCTTGCTGGCGCCGTTGGTGGCGGACCACTTCGGCAGCCAGTCGTCGATTGTGGACCGGTCGATCGTCCGCTGGTTGTCGCGCAGGCGTTGCGCGTCGGTTCCCTGTGCACGATAGGAGAACTGGATCTGCGGCCGGCTCCGCACCACGATCCGTGCCGTCGCACCGACCTGCCGGGCGTCGACCATCGAGCCATCCATTGTGTACGAGCCGACGACGGCCGGCGCGGTGCCGGCCAGATCGACCGTGACGAGACGGAGGACCGTGTCGCCCCACGGCGCGAAGCTCATCCGCGCGTTCGGGGCGGCCGGGGCCGGCAACCATTCGGTCAGGAGCACCATCGCCCGGTCACCGGACAACAGCAGGCTGGACGCGACCGGCTGCGACTGGCCCCGCTCGAGATGGAGGCTGGCGGTGATCTGGCGGCTGTGGGGGTCGATCACCCGCAACACGCCACCGGTGATCGTCACGATCCGGCGCCCGTCGGTCTTGACCAGGTCGGGCTCGTCGGCCCCGGCCTCGTGGACGTTGGTCCCCGAGTAGTCGCTCGCTGGGGGTGCCTTGGCCACCGAGTCGGTCCGGGCTGCGAGCCCCTGCTCACGGGGACCGCCCGCGAACACCGCGGTCCGCACGTCCCACCCGCTGTCCGGGAAGCCCCACGGCGTCACGGACTCCTTCGCCGCCTTCTTCAACCCGGCCAGCACGTCGGCGCAGGAGTCGAAGGCGACCAGCCGGAACGCCGGCGCCGGCAGCGCAGAAGCCGGGGACGCGGGCGGAGCCGGTGCCGGATCGCCGCCACCGGCGGTGCACCCGGAAACGAGCATCAGCGCGACGAGAGCGAGCGCACCACCACGGGCCTTGGTCATGCCGGGTTTGACGCCGACCGGCCCGGCGCCGTTCCAACCCGAACGGCTCAGTTCGGCGCCGGCACCACGTTCGGCGCGTCCACCAGCCGGCTCAACACGATCATGCTGCGTGTGGAGGTCACGAACGGCTCCGCCCGCAGCCGTTCCAGCGCCTGCTCCAGGTGGGCGATGTCCGCGGCCCGCAGGTGCACGAGCGCGTCCGCCTCGCCCGAGACCGTGTACGCGCCCACCACCTCGGGATGCCGCCGGGTCGCGACCGTGAGCTGGGCCGGCGTGGTCCGCCCGGTGCAGTACAGCTCGACGAACGCCTCCGTCGTCCACCCCACCGCCGCCGGGTCGACCACCGCCGTGAAGCCCCGGATCACCCCCGCCGCGCGCAGGCGATCGACGCGCCTCTTTACCGCCGGTGCCGAGAGCGAGACCCGCTCACCGATCTCCGAGTACGAGGCCCGAGCGTCGGCGACGAGCGACGCAATGATTCGCTGGTCCACGTCGTCGATCTGCAACGTTTCGCCTCTTCCAAGCAAGAGATTCGGCTGTCTTGACCACGAAGAGTACCTGATCATGGTGATCGTGAAGGACGAGCGGATGTCGCGTAAGCGGACATATCTAATGTGCCCGCCGGAGCGGTTCACGGTCGCGTACGCGATCAACCCGTGGATGGACACCAGCGCGCCCGTCGATGTGGAGCTCGCCCTGAAGCAGTGGCAGCTGCTCCGGGAGACCCTCGCGCGACTCGGCCACACGGTCCACGTGCTCCCGGCCGGGGACGGCCTCCCCGACATGGTCTACGCCGCCAACGGAGCCTTCACCGTCGACGGTACGGCGTTCGGCGCCCGCTTCCGCTACCCCCAACGGGCGGCCGAGGCGGACCTCCACCGGGCGTTCTACGCCGAGCAGGGCTGGGCCTACGTCGAGCCGACCGAGATCAACGAGGGCGAGGGCGACTTCGCCTACCTGCCGGACGCGTACGGCGGCATGATCCTCGCGGGTTACGGGTTCCGCACCGAGGCCACCGCGCACAGCCACGCCCAGGAAGCGCTCGGCCGCCCGGTGATCTCCCTGCAGCTCGTCGACCCGCGCTTCTACCACCTCGACGTGGCCTTGGCCGCGCTCGACGACAAGCGGATCACCTACTACCCGGGCGCCTTCTCCGCCGGCTCGCAGAAGATCCTGGCGCAGCTCTTCCCCGACGCCCTGATCGCCGACGAGGCCGACGCCCTCGCCTTCGGGCTCAACCTGGTCAGCGACGGCCGCAACGTCGTCCTCAACGCCGAAGCCACCGCGCTCACGTCGAAGCTCGCGACGGCCGGCTACACGCCCGTCCCGGTCGAGCTGAGCGAGCTCAAGAAGGGCGGCGGCAGCGTCAAGTGCTGCGTCGCCGAACTGCGTCCCTGAAAGGGGCGGCTCAGCCGAGCGTCGCCAGCTCGTTGATCACCACGTTCGCCAGCACCGGCCCGTCCTGGCGCACCTGGCGGAGGTACCACTTCTGCTGAGGCGTCCGGGTCTGGTTGAACTGCCACTCGCCCCGCGGGCTGGCGACCAGACCGATTTTGCCCATGGCGAGGTTGACCTCCTGCGGCGACGGGTCCGCACCGGCCAGCCGCACCGCCTTGTCGATCACCTGAGCGGCGTCGTACGACGCGACGGCGTAGGTGGTCGGCGCCGACTTGTAAACGCCGCGGTACGCCGAGCCGAACTCGCGGTTGGCGGCGTTGTTCAGGTCGGGCGAGTAGTTGAGCGCCGTGAAGACGCCGTTTGCCGCAGCCTTCGCCTCGGCGAGCACCGCGCCCTCGGTCAGGAAGCCGGGCGCGTAGATCTCGCCGTCGTAACCGTCGGCCTTCAGCTGACTCAGGAACTCGACCGCGGCCTGTCCACTGTAGAAGCAGTAGATGGCCTTGGGATTGTTGCGTCGCACCGCGTTGATCTTGCTGCGGAAGAACGTCTTCGTCGGCTCGGCCACGTATTCCGTCCACACCGGGTCCGCGAGCCGTGCCCCTCCGGCGTCGGCGTACGACGAGCGGAAGCCGTTGACCGCGTCCCGCCCGGCTTCGTAGTCCGGCGCGATGATGCCGACCCTGCCATCGACGTTCTCCGCGACGTAGCGACCCAGCGCCTGGCCCGCCTCGTTGTTCACATAGGACGTACGCCAGATGTAGACCACGCTCTGCAGCGACGACGGTGAGGCGACCGATCCGATCAGGGGGATCCGGGCCTGCTCGACGGTGTCGCGGATGCCGAGCATCACGTCGGAGCTGGCGACGCCGGTCAGCGCCAGCACGCCCTGCTTGAGCAACCCGTCGAGCGCCGCCTTGCCGGACTCGACGGTCTCGCCCTCGTCGGCGACCAGGAGCTGCACCTGGTGGCCGCCCAGCCGCTGGTCGTGCCGGTCGAGATAGAGGTTGAAGCCGCGGGCGATCTCGTCGCCGATGTCCTTCAGGCCGGCCGTCTGCGGCGCGATCAGGCCGATTTTGATCGGTTCGTCGCTCACGAGCTCGTTGCCCGCGGCGGCACCGTCGGCGGAGTCGCTGCCGCAGCCGGCGAGCAGGCCCGCGGCACCCAGGCCCGCGAACAACCGCAACGCCTGACGGCGATCCATCTGTGACACGGAAACGACCCTCCCCGACCGGTGGGCTGGATGCCACACTCCCACGGGTTCCTACCGTCTCAACGACGCTGCGTCAATGAAGATGATCACGAGTGCAGCGACCGCAACGCCTCTGTCACCTGGCGCCAAGCCATTGACCTCGGATCGATCAACTCGAAATGCCCCACTTCAGGCAGTTCCCACAGCGCGATTTCGTTATCGAGCGCGCCGGCCGCCGCGACGAAACGTCGGCTCAGGTCGATCGGGACCTGCACATCCTTCGTTCCATGAATGATCACGGTGCGTAACCGCAAGGATCTCCGTGGCAGTGGGTCGGCCGCCGCGTAGGCCGCGGCCCGATCCGCGGGGCCGCCGCCGAGCAGGGCCGAAACGGCACCTTCGTCGAGGTCCAGCCGGTGGGCCTCGACCAGGTCCGCGACCGGAGCCAGAGCCAGCACGCCGGCGGGTACGGCGGGCGCGTGCGCCGCGTACCAGAGCGCGAGATGGCCGCCGGCTGAGTGCCCGACCAGCAGCGGCGGCCCGTCGGGAAGCGACGGCCGACCGAGCGACCGGGCGGTGGCGGCGACGAGCCCGGGCAGCGCGTCGACCCCGGCCAGCACGTCGTCGAAGGTGGCCGGCCAGCCGCCGGGGGAGCCGGGCCCGGTCCGCCGGTACTCGATCTGGGCCACGGGATAGCCCTCGGCGACCAGCGCGGCGGCGAGGTGGCCGGTGTGCGAGCGGTCGTACTCGGCGCGCCAGAAACCGCCGTGGATGACCACCACCAGCGGCCCGACGGGGCCGTCCACGGGGAGCCGGACGTCGGCGACGTGATCGTCGTGCGGCCCGTAGCGAACCACCGCGTCCGGCGCAGGGGGAGGGAGAACAAGCACGTCGCGTGGGTCAGGCTCGCGTGCGGGCATGCGCGGAACGCTAGCTGGTCAGGCCGGCGAGCACACGGGGCGGGCGTTGGGGAAAGATGGAGGCATGACCGAGACCCCAGGAGCGCCGGACGAGCAGGCCGAAACCAACCGCCGGTCGGGCACCGTGGTGGTGGTCGGGCCGGACGGGCGACCGGTCGGCACGGTCGACACGGAGGGCGCCGACGGCGACGAGGACCCGGGCCGCCAGATCGAGCAGCCCGCCAAGGTCATGCGGATCGGCAGCATGATCAAGCAACTGCTGGAGGAGGTACGCGCGGCGCCGCTCGACGAGGCCAGCCGGGTCCGCCTGCGCGACATCCACCAGCGTTCGATCGTCGAGCTGGAAGACGGGCTGGCGCCGGAGCTGCGCGACGAGCTGGAGCGGCTCTCCCTGCCCTTCAGCGAGACGTCGACGCCGAGCGAGGGCGAGCTGCGGGTTGCCCAGGCTCAGCTGGTCGGCTGGCTGGAGGGCCTGTTCCACGGCATCCAGGCCGCCCTGGTGGCCCAGCAGATGGCCGCCCGGATGCAGCTGGAGCAGATGCGCGGCGGCGGCCGCCCCGCGCTGCCACCCGGCGCCGTGCCGGGCGTGATCCCCGGCATCCCCGGCCCGGGCGGCACCCAGCAGCCCGGCACCGAGGGCCGCGGCACGGGCCAGTATCTCTAAGGCAGCAGCGTCTCGAGGTACGCCGCGACCCCGTCGTCCTCGTTGCTGGCGACCACCTCGTCGGCGATCTCCTTCACCGCTGGGTGCGCGTTGCCCACCGCGACCGCGCGCCCGGCCCAGGCGAGCATCGGCACGTCGTTGGGCATGTCGCCGAACGCCGTGACCACCGCCGCCGGCACGCCGAGCCGGTCGCAGTACCAGGCCAGCCCGGCCGCCTTGGTCACGCCGGACGCGGAGACCTCGACCAGCCCGGTCGAGGACGAGTGCGTCGCCTCGCCCACCCCGGCCAGGGTTTTGCCGACCAGCGCACTGAACTCGTCCGGGTCCCGCTCGCCGGCGCGCACGAGCAGCTTGACCGCGGGCTCGCGCAGCAGCTCGGCGACCACCTCGACGGACCGCACCCCGCCGTGCTCGCTGTCCCACCGGATCGGGTAGTCGATGTGGTGCAGCATCTGCCGGCCGTCCATGACCTCGACCGCGAGCACCGCCTCCGGCACCTCTTCGGCCAGCCGGCGGGCGATCTCCGTGAGCGCCTCCGGAGCCAGCGGGTCGGCCCGCAGGACCTGGTCACGCAGCGGGTCGTAGACCACCGCGCCGTTGGCACAGACGGCCGGCAGCGGGGTCGCCAGCTGCTGGTAGACCGTCCGGAGCCAGCGGATCGGCCGCCCCGTGACCAGCACGACCGGCAGGTCGGCGGCGGCGGCCCGCTCCAGCGCGGCGGCGGTGCGCGCGCTGATCGTCTTGTCGGCGCGCAGCAGGGTGCCGTCGAGGTCTGTGGCGATCAACATCATCGCGACAGTAGCCGGTCGAGGTAAACCGCCACACCGTCCTCGTCGTTGGTCAACGTGATCTCGTCGGCGGCGGCCCGCACCAGCGGGTGCGCGTTGGCCACCGCCACGCGGCCCCAGCCGGCCCACGCGAACATCCCGAGGTCGTTGGGCATGTCGCCGAAGACCAGCACGTCGCCGGGGTCGACGCCGATCGCCTCGGTGATCACGGCCAGGCCCGTGGCCTTGTCGACGCCGGGCGGGAGGATCTCGATGAAGCCGAGCCCGGCCTGGGTGACGGTGGCGACCGAGGGCGAAACGATCCGGACGGCGGCGGCGAGCAGCTCGTCGACGTCGTGCCCGGGGGCGCGGGCGAACGCCTTGATCACGTCGCCGGCGAAGCAGTCGGCCCGGCTGCGGGCCTCGAACCGGTCGGGGTAGCGCCAGGACGGGTCAGGGTCGCCCCAGAGCGGGTCGTCGTGCCCGTCGAGCGCCTCGACCATCACGGTGAGCGGCCCGACCGCGGACTCGAGCTCGGTGACGACGGAGGCCAGGACGCGGCCGGACAGCCGGGCGTCGCGCAGCACGATCGGGTCGAGGGGGTCGGTCTGGTCGACGACGCGGCCGCCGTTGGCCATCACCAGGAAGTCCGCGTCGCGGATGTCGTTGCGGGTCAGCTCGGCCAGGCGGGGGCCCCGGCCGGTGGCGCCCACGATCGGGATGCCGGCGGCGCGCACCCGGTCCAGGACCTCATGGGTGTACGCGGAGACGGTGTCGTCGTTGTGCACGATCGTGCCGTCGAGGTCGGTCGCGACCAGTTTCGGCAAGCCCGGTCGGGGCATGGCTCCTCCTCGCCCCGACCCGAAATCGGCTGCGGGGAGCAAGCCGCGAGCGGCCGGGCAGCAACCGTACCTCGCACTGGGTAGCCCAGCCATGACGTTTGGGAGAAATCGTCGCGGCCGGGCTGCCCACACGCAGTGCGGTCAGGACCTCTTGACCGGCTCCAAGACGTCGCGACCGCCCAGATAGGGCTGCAACGCCTTCGGCACCGCGACCGAACCGTCCGGCCGCTGGTGGTTCTCCAGGATCGGCACGATCCACCGGGTGGTCGCCAGCGTGCCGTTGAGCGTCGCGGCGGTCTGCGGCCGCCCCGCCTCGTCCCGGTAGCGGATGTTGAGCCGGCGGGCCTGGAACGTCGTGCAGTTGGACGTCGAGGTGACCTCGCGGTAGCGCCCCTGCGACGGCACCCAGGCCTCGCAGTCGTACTTGCGGGCGGCGCTGCTGCCGAGGTCGCCGGCGGCCGTGTCGATCACCCGGTAGGGGACCTCGACCTTCGCCAGCATCTCCTCTTCCCAGGCCAGCAGCCGCAGGTGCTCCTCGTGCGCCTGCTCGGGCCGGCAGTAGGAGAACATCTCGACCTTGTCGAACTGGTGCACGCGGATGATGCCGCGCACGTCCCGCCCGTACGAGCCGGCCTCCCGGCGGAAGCAGCTCGACCAGCCGGCGTAGCGGACCGGCTCACCGAGGTCGAGGATCTCGTTGCTGTGGTAGGCCGCCAGCGGAACCTCGCTGGTGCCGACCAGGTAGAGGTCGTCGGCTTCGAGCCGGTAGACCTCGCTGGCGTGCGCACCGAGGAAGCCGGTGCCCTCCATCGCCTCCGGCTTGACCAGCGCGGGGACGATCGACGGGGTGAGGCCGTATTCGACCGCCTGCGCGATGGCCATCTGCAGCAGCCCGAGTTGGAGCAGCGCGCCGACGCCGGTCAGGTAGTAGAACCGGCTGCCCGACACCTTGGCGCCGCGCTCGACGTCGATCGCGCCGAGCAGCTCGCCGAGCTCCAGGTGGTCGCGCGGTGCCTCGATCTCGGGCTTCGTGCCGACCTCGCGCAGCACCACGTAGTCGTCCTCGCCCCCGGCGGGAGCGCCCTGCTCGACGACGTTCGAGATCCGCAGCTGGGCCGCGCGCAGTGCCGCGTCGGCGTCGCCGACGGCCGCCTCGGCCGCCTTGACCTCGCCCGAGAGCTCCTTGGTGCGGCCGAGCAGGGTCTCCTTCTCGGCGCCCG
>NZ_JBFAIU010000301.1:0-9365 GCF_040654855.1 Asanoa sp. NPDC050611 | reverse complement strand
GCCGGGTGGCGCAGCGGCGCGACCTTGGGGTACGCCGCCTCCGCGGCACGCCCGCACGTGCACGGCCGCGGTCGCGGCGCGACCGGCGCGCTCTGCGGCACGCCACGCGTGCACCGTCGCGCGGCGGCGCGCCCTGGGTGCGCAGCCACCACCGACACCCAAGCGTGCGCCGTTGTGCTCGCGGCGCGACCTGGGGCCGTCCTGCGCAGCACGCCCACGCGTGCACCGTGGCGGCAGCGGCGCCACCCGGGAACGCCGCCACCACGGACACCCAAACGTGCCCCGTTGCGGTCGCGACGCGACCTGCGAACGCCGCCACCACGGCACACCCACATGCGCGCCGTTGCGGTCGCGACGCGACCGACGAACGCCGTCACCACGGACACCCGCGCAGGCACCGTCGCGCGCGGCCATTGCGGAAGGGGGACGGCACGAAGGTGCCCGGCGAATCGGCCTGCCGGCCTGGCGTGACGGCTCCCGGCCGTCCGGCGACCACGGCCGGGGACGCCCACAGACCGCCCGCGCGCCGCGCAGGGACCGCGTGGTGTGCGGGAGGTCGTTGACCGGAAGGAGGTGCGTAAGCGAAAAGCCCGCCCCCAACAAAGGGGGCGGGCTTTCGACTCGCGTCAGCGGCCGCTACGGCGTGGGTGCTCCGTGGCAGCGCTTGTACTTCTTGCCCGAACCACAAGGGCACGGCGCGTTGCGCGACGGGCCGTTGCTCGGCGTCGCCGACGTGCGGCCCGGTGACGGGCGGCGGCCCGGCGACGGGCGTGGGCGGTCGTCGCCGGCCGACGGGCTCGGGACGCCGACGCCCAGGGCCGGTGCGTGCTGCATCGGCGGCTGCGGCTGGGTGTGCTGGACCGCTACCCCACCGCCGCCGGCGGCGCCGTCGATGGTGGGGGCCGAGTACTGCAGGCCGCTCTGTGGGCGGGACGAACGGCCCAGGCCCTTGGCCTTGATCTCGATCGTCGCGTCGTCGGGCATCGGGAGGGCGGCGCCGGTCGCGGGCTCCGGGGCCGGGGTCTCCTCGACCTGGACGTCCAGGTTGTAGAGGAAGCCGACCGTCTCCTCCTTGATGCCGTCCATCATCGTCGCGAACATCTCGAAGCCCTCGCGCTGGTATTCCACGACCGGGTCGCGTTGCGCGTAGGCCCGCAGGCTGATGCCCTCCTGCAGGTAGTCCATCTCGTAGAGGTGCTCGCGCCACTTCCGGTCGATGACCTGCAGCAGCACCATGCGCTCGAGCTGGCGTACGGCCTCGGTGCCGAGCTCTTCCTCGCGCCGGTCGTACGCGTTGTGCGCGTCGTCCTTCATCCGGGAGAGCAGGAAGTCGGCGTCGATGCTGTTGCGCTCGCCGCCCGCCTCCTCCTCGACGTCCTCGATGGTCACGCCGACCGGGTAGAGCTGCTTGAGCGAGGACCACAGCTGGTCGAGGTCCCAGTCCTCGGCGTAACCATCCGCCGTGGCGCCCTGGACGTAGGCCTCGATCACGTCGTCGATCATGTGCCGGACCTGCTCGTGCAGGTCCTCACCGTCGAGCACCCGCTTGCGCTCGGCGTAGATGACCTGGCGCTGCTTGTTGAGCACCTCGTCGTACTTCAGGACGTTCTTGCGGATCTCGGCGTTCTGGCCCTCGATCTGAGCCTGGGCGCTGCGGATCTGCCGCGTCACCATCTTCGACTCGATCGGGACGTCCTCGGGGATGTTGAACCGCTCCATGACGGCCTCGACCGCGCCCGCGCGGAAGCGGCGCATCAGCTCGTCCTGCAGCGACAGGTAGAACCGGGACTCGCCCGGGTCGCCCTGCCGGCCGGAACGACCGCGGAGCTGGTTGTCGATGCGGCGCGACTCGTGGCGCTCGGTGCCGAGCACGTAGAGACCGCCGGCGTCGACGACCTCGTCGGCCTCGGACTCGCAGTGCTGCTTCCAGCGCGGGAGGATCTCCTCGAACGCCTTGGCGTAGTCGTCCTCGTGCTCGACCGGGTCGAGACCGCGCTGGTGCAGCTCGGCCGCGGCCAGGTGCTCCGCGCTGCCGCCGAGCAGGATGTCGGTGCCGCGGCCGGCCATGTTCGTCGCGACCGTCACCGCACCGCGCCGGCCCGCCTGCGCGATGATCTCGGCTTCCTTGGCGTGGAACTTCGCGTTGAGGACCGAGTGCGGGATGCCGCGGCGGCGCAGGAGCTGCGACAGGATCTCGGAGTTTTCCACCGAGACCGTGCCGACCAGGATCGGCTGGCCGAGGGCGTGCCGCTCGGCGATGTCCTCGACGACCGCGTTGAACTTGGCCTTCTCGGTCTTGTAGATGACGTCGGGGCGGTCGACGCGGACCATCGGGCGGTGGGTCGGGATCGAGACCACGCCGACGTTGTAGACCTTGTTGAACTCGCCGGCCTCGGTCTGCGCCGTGCCGGTCATGCCCGACAGTTTCTCGTACAGCCGGAAGTAGTTCTGCAGCGTGATCGTGGCAAGAGTCTGGTTCTCCTGCTTGATCTCGACGCCTTCCTTGGCCTCGATCGCCTGGTGCATGCCCTCGTTGTAGCGACGGCCGTGCAGGATGCGGCCCGTGAACTCGTCGACGATCAGGACCTCACCGTCGTTGACGATGTAGTCCTTGTCGCGCTTGTAGAGCTCCTTGGCCTTGATCGCGTTGTTGAGGTAGCCGACGAGCGGCGTGTTGACCGACTCGTAGAGGTTGTCGATGCCGAGGCGGTCCTCGACCTTGGCCACGCCGCGCTCGGTGATCGCGATGGTGCGCTTGGCGTAGTCGACCTCGTAGTCGCCCTCGCCGTCCTTGCCGACCTGGAGCCGGTTGACCACCGCGGAGAACTCCGAGTACCACCGGGCCGAGTGCTCGGCCGGGCCGGAGATGATCAGCGGCGTGCGCGCCTCGTCGATCAGGATCGAGTCGACCTCGTCGACGATCGCGAAGTTGTGGCCCCGCTGCACCAGCTCGTCCTTGGACCACGCCATGTTGTCGCGCAGGTAGTCGAAGCCGAACTCGTTGTTGGTGCCGTAGGTGATGTCGCACTCGTAGGCGGCCCGGTGCTCGGCGGACGGCCGGTTGGGCAGCACCACGCCGACGGTCAGGCCAAGGAACTCGTGCACCCGCCCGACCCACTCGGCGTCACGTTGCGCCAGGTAGTCGTTGACGGTGATGACGTGCACGCCCTTGCCGGAGAGGCCGTTGAGGTAGGCGGGGAAGACGCCGGTCAGGGTCTTGCCCTCACCGGTCTTCATCTCCGAGATGTTGCCGAAATGCAACGCGGCGCCGCCCATGATCTGCACGTCGTAGGCGCGCTGGCCCAGCACGCGGGCGGCCGCCTCACGTGCGGTCGCGAACGCCTCGGGCAGCAGGTCGTCGAGGGTCTCCCCCTCGGCCAACCGCTCGCGGTATTGGAAGGTCAGGTCGCGGAGCTCTTCATCGGTGAGGTTGACGTAGTCGTCCTCGATCGAGTTGACCGCAGCCGCGATCGCCTTGAGGCGGCGCAACATGCGTCCTTCGCCCGCACGAAGGAACTTTTCCAGAATCGACACGGATCAACGCTCCCCTAGACGGTCTGCCGAACTATGGTAGGCGCTCCTCTGGGGTGACTGTCAGGGGCGGTTCCCGACGAGCAGGTTATAACGGACATAACGAAGCTAACGCCGGAAGAAATCCGGTTATGCCCCGGGAGAAGTGTCCGGCAGGATGACCGCGTGGAACCCCCGAAGATCATCGAGGACGGGTTGGTCATCCGCGCCTGGCGCCCCGAGGACGCCGCCGCCGTGGAGCGGGCCTGCCAGGATCCGGACATCCAGCGCTGGACCTCCGTTCCGGTGCCGTACCGCCGCGAGCACGCCGACTTCTTCGTCGCCCAGCTTTCCCCCACCAAGTGGCAGGACGGCACCGGCGCGCCGCTCGGGGTGTTCGACGAAGGCACCGGCGAGTTGCTCGGCTCGTCCGGGCTGATCTCGCTCAGCCCCGACCGGAGGGTCGCGGAGATCGGCTACTGGACCGCACCGTGGGCCCGCGGTCGGGGCGCGGCCACCGCCGCCACCCGCGCGGTGGCCCGGTGGGCGACCGACGAGCTGGGTGTACGCCGGCTCGTCTGGCGCGCCGAGGTCGGCAACCACGCGTCCCGGCTGGTCGCCCTCCGCGCCGGCTTCACCATGGAGGGCATCGCCCGCCAGGACGTCGAGGACCGCGACGGGAGCCGCCGCGACGCCTGGGTCGGCTCGCTGCTCACCGGTGATCCGACCGACACCGACGTCGCCGGCCCCGGCTCGCCCGAGGCCCGCCGGGCGGCCGCCTTCAGCCGCCCGCAGCCCGACCTGTTCGCCGCCACCCGCGCCGGTGAGATCAGGCTGCGCCCGCTCGAGGAGCGCGACATCGACCCGATCACCACGAGCGCCAACGACCCGGAGACGGTCCGCTGGACCACGATCCCGCACCCCTACCGCCGCGACCACGGCGAGGAGTTCGTCCGCGACTACGCCCCGAGGGTCTGGTTGCGCGGCACCGGTGCGCTCTTCGCGATCGGCGACCCGGTAGACGACTCGTACGCGGGACTCATGGAACTGCGCCTGCACCCCACCCGCGCCGCGCTCGCCGACGTCGGCTTCGTGGTCCCGCCGCACGCGCGCGGTCGTGGTTTCGCGCCGGCCGCCCTGTCCGCGGTCTGCGCGTGGGGCTTCACCACGCTCGGCGTCGACCGGATCGGCTGGTGGGCCAACGTCGGCAACGAGGCGTCCCGACGGGTCGCCGAGAAGGCGGGCTTCACGTTCGAAGGCACCAACCGCGGCTACCTGGACCACCGGGGCGAGCGGATCGACGCCTGGGTCGGTGCGCTGTTAGCGTCCGATGTGCCGTTCAACGGGAAGGCACCGGCATGAAACCGGACACCATCGAGGCGGCGGGCGTACGGCTGCGCCCCTTCCGCGACAACGACGCCGACGACATAGCGGCCGCCTGCGACGACCCCGAGACCCAGCGGTTCCTGCCGCGGCTGCCTCGGCCCTACACCCGCGACCACGCGCTCGCCTGGCTGCGCGAGGGCGCTCCGGCGGCGTGGGCGAGCGGCGGTGCCAACTTCGCGATCGCGGACCCGGCGACCGACCGGCTGCTCGGCACGATCGGCCTGAGCCACGTCGACGCCGACCGGGCCCAGGGCGAGATCGGCTACTGGGCGGCGCCGTGGGCCCGCGGCAAGGGCGTCACCACGGCGGCGACCCGGGCACTCGCTGAGCACGCCTTCGCGGACGGCTTCTACCGGCTCGAGGTGCTCGCCGACTGGGCGAACCCGAAGAGCGTGCGGATCGCCCTGTCCGCCGGCTTCCAGCCCGAGGGCGCCCGCCGGGGTGCGGCCTTCAACCGCGATGGTTCGCGTCGCGACGTCGCGGTCTTCGCGCGCCTGGCCGGCGACCCCGGCGAGCCCGTCGCCCGGCCGCTGCCGGACCTGCCCGACGGCCGGCTCACCGACGGTGTGCTCACCCTGCGCCCGCTCGGGCCGGGCGACGCCGACTTCTACCACGAGCTGATGAGCACACCGGACATCGTCGCGTCGCATGTGCCGCCGGTGGTGCCCGACCGGGAGGAGATCGAGCTGCGCTGCGCGCGGGCACAGTCCCGGTGGCTGCTCGGCGAGCGGGCCGACCTGGTGATGGTGGACGCCGCCACCGGCGCGCCGGCCGGCGACATCGGCCTCTACTACCAGGAGCCGCCGACCGGCCAGGCGATGATCGGCTACTGCGTGCTCCCGGCGTTCCGCGGCCGTGGCTTCGCCCGCCGGGCGAGCACGCTGCTGGCCGGGTGGGTGTTCGATCACACCGCGATCAAGCGGCTGATCGCCGGCACCAACCCGGCCAACGCCGGCTCGCAGAAGGTGCTGGAGTCGGCCGGCTTCCTGCGCGAGGGCTACCAGCGCAGCCGCCTGCCCGGCATCGCCGGCGGCCGCATCGACGACATCCTCTGGGCCCTGCTACCCGGTGATCTACGCGAGACCAGCTGAACGGTCATCGTCGCGGTTGCGGGCGTCGATTAAGGTGAGCCCACTTGCAGCGGGGACCTGGGAGATGATGATGACTGCTCGGCGGCGCAACACCGCGCGCGTCGTGCTGGGCGCCGCGTTCCTCGGCCTGGCCGCCGGTGGCCTCGCCGCGTGCGACTCGGCCGACGACGACCACACCTTCTACTGCGTCGACCAGAACGACACGATCGTCGACGAGGACGACTGCGACGACGACGGCGACGGCCGCGGCGGCTTCTTCTTCTGGGCGCACTCGCCGCGCTACAAGAAGGGCCTCAAGCCCGGCGCGAAGCTGCCCGGCGGCGGCTCGAAGTTCGCCTACAACGACGCCGCCCAGCGCACCGCGTGGGGCCTGCCGGCCACCGGCCGGGTCAGCAACGGCACGGTGAAGTCCAGCGTGGTCGGCAAGGGCGGCAGCGGCAGCAGCGGCGGCAGCAAGTCGTCCGGCGGCTAAGGTGCGGCGGGTCGCGCACGGTGTCCAGCGGCCCGGTTGGGAGCAGGCGAACGCCTCCCTCGGGCTGACCTACAACGCCACTCCGCTGGCCGACGGCCGCACGCTGTCGTACTGGCGCGAGGGTCCGTTCTACGACTTCGACCTCGACGAGATCCTCGAGCTCGAGCAGGCGGCGGCCACCCTGCACCGGATGTGCGTGGCCGGCGGCGACCACATCGTGGCCGGCTGCCCGCGGCACGACCGGGCGGTGCGCCGCACTGCCTACCTGTCCGCCGAGTGCTGGCCCGACACCTGCCTGATGGCGAAGATCGGCATTCCGGAGTACGTGCACGAGCAGGTGATCCGCACCTGGTTCGACGGCGACAAGGACGCGTGGACGCACGCCGACAAGGACCTGTTCGGCACGCACGCGCACACGCCGCAGGGCCCGGACTACTCGCCGAGCGTCTACGGCCGGTTCGACCTGTGGTACGCCGGCAAGGGCAGCACGCCGAAGCTCCTGGAGTTCAACGCGCAGACGCCGACCGCCCTGCTGGAGAGCGCGGTGATCCAGTGGGCGTGGCTGGAGCAGACCGGCCAGACCCGCCACCCCGAGCAGCAGTGGAACGCGCTGCACGAGCAGCTCGTCGAGGCGTGGCGGCGCAACATGGCGGAGCTGCGCGCGGCCCGGCCGTGGCTGCCGGAGCGACCGACCATCTATTTCGCGTACGAGACGAGCGAGACCTCCGGCGAGGACCGGATGAACGTCGCCTACCTGATGGAGACGGCGACCCAGGCCGGTTTCCCGACCGAGCTGATCGCGATGAGCCAGATCGGCGTCGACGAGGTGGACGGCAGCATCCGGTTCCAGCGCGCGCAGTTCGAGGTCGGCGCGCAGATCGACGTGATCTTCATGCTCTACCCGTGGGAATGGCTCTGGCACGAGGAGGGCGGCCGGCCGATCTTCCGGAACATGGCCGACCCGAGCAAGCGGGGCACGGTGTGGATCGAGCCGCCGTACACGGCCGCGCTGTGGTCCAACAAGGGCCTGCTGCCCGTGCTCTGGGAGCTGTTCGGCGACAAGCCCGAGGGCGAGCTGCTGCTGCCGGCGTACTTCGAGCGGCCGGCGACACTCACGTCGTACGCCAAGAAGCCGATCTGGTCCCGCGAGGGAGCCAACATCGAGCTCGTCCGCGACAACGTGCCGCTGGCCGCCAACACCGGCGACTACGGCGCCGAGGGCTTCGTCTACCAGGAGCTGCGGGAGCTGCCCTCCTACCCGGCCGCGGAGGGCGTGTGCCACCCCGTGCTCGGCGTCTGGATGGTCGACGGCGAGCCCGCGGGTCTGGGCATCCGGGAGGGAGTGGGCGTCGACGGGCTGATCACCCGCAACGACGCCCACTTCGTCCCGCACACGATCGGATCACACCTGTAGCGAGATGATCCCGTAGTCGTATCCCTTGCGGCGGTAGACCACGCTCGGCTGGCCGCTTTCCTTGTCGTTGAAGAGATAGAAGTCGTGGCCGACGAGCTCCATCTGGAAGAGCGCGTCGTCGACCGTCATCGGCTCGCCCGGGTGCTCCTTCACCCGCGCGATGTGCCACGGCTGGTCGTCCTGCTCGTCATCGGGCACGGCGTAGCGATCCGCCGGGTCGTCGAGCACCGCCGTGCGGGCGGGCTCGGCCCGCCGGGAAGACGGGACGCCCGGGTTCGCGTACGGGAGACCGGCCGTGTGCTCGGCCACGGACACCGGGGTGCGACCGCGGTGTACGCGCCGCCGGTCGGCCGCCCGACGCAGGCGGCTGTCGAGCCGGGTGATCGCCAGGTCCAACGCGGCGTAGAAGTCGGAGGCGCAAGCCTCGGCGCGGACCACTGGCCCTCGGGACGCGCAGGTGATCTCCACGCGTTGGCAGTGGTCGGACTGGCGCGGGTTGCGCTCGTGGAATAGTTCGACGTCGACCCGGATCAGCTTCTGGTCGTAGCGCTCGACCTTCGCCAGCTTGTCTGCGACATGGATCCGGAAATGGTCGGGCACCTCAACGTTTCGGCCCTTGACGACGATGTCCACGCGTTACCTCCCACAACGATCTGAGCTGATTGCGGTGGTGAATGAGAGGTCGGCGACGCCGTGGCTCGTGACCCTGGGCATCGACCGACCGGACGGTGCGCCTCCTTTCGGATGCGGGTCCCCCTCGAGGCTTGGACCACAGTCCTACCCCGGTGAATTTCACGCTAACGCCGGTTGGCGCTTCAGTCACCCCCCGTCAGGCCGAGGGTTCGGAGAAGTTTCGCCCAGTGGGCGCGATCGGGTGAAAACGGATCTACAGAGGGTGACGTTTGCGTGTCGCTGCGAGCAGAGCGGCCGCATCGACGGGAACCTCGGCGCGGGCCAGGATCGCGGTCAGCGCGGCGAGCGTCGCGCCGGTCGTGACGATGTCGTCGACGACCACCACCGCGCGCCCGGCCGCGGCGCGCCGGGCGCGACTCAGCGCCGCCGGCCGCGCGCGGAAGGCTGCGGCCGCCGCAATTGCCCGTTGCGCACTGTCGAGGTGCGTGGCGTCGGGTTTGGGCAACGCCCGGACCGGGCGCGCCACCGCCGTGGACCAGCCCGCCCGGCGCAAGCAGCGGGCCGCGCGGGCCGCGAGCCGGCCGACGTGGTCGCCGTGCCGGGCGCGGATCGCCGCCGCGGTCGACGGCACCGGCACCAGCAGCACCGGGCGGCGCGCACCGCCCGCGGCGACGGCCACCGCCTCGGCGAGCAGGGCGCCCAGCGGCCCGGCGAGCGTCGCCCGGCCGCGTTCCTTGTAGGCGAGCAGGGGAGAACCACGGTGACCCTCGCCGCCGGACCGACCGCCGAGACCGATCCCCGGGTCACCTGCGCCTCGACGCGGTCTCCGGCACGGTCGGCCTGGTCGCGCAGGACACCT